>JADGOK010000198.1 GCA_017882985.1 Acidimicrobiales bacterium | reverse complement strand
TGGAGACCGATTCGACCGTGACATTTCGAGTTGGGCTCATCTCAACTCGTAGGAGTCATAGTGCCTTTATCCTTTGCCGACCTCGGCGTGCCGTCCAACCTCGTTGAACGCCTTCGCGCCCGCGGCATCCTCGAAGCCTTCCCCATCCAAGAGGCCGCGTTACCCGACGCGCTCGCCGGACGCGACGTCGTCGGCAAGGCCATCACCGGTTCGGGAAAGACCCTCGCGTTCGGCCTGCCCCTCATGGCGCGCCTGACCAAGGCCCGTCCCCGCAAGCCCGTCGCCCTCGTGCTGGTGCCGACCCGTGAGCTCGCCGCCCAGGTCCAAAAGGAGATCGCGCAGCTAACCGACGACCGTGGTCGTCGCGTGATCTGCATCTACGGCGGTACCTCGTACAGCGTGGCGCGCAAGGCGCTCAACTTCGGCGTTGACGTCGTCGTCGCCTGCCCGGGTCGACTCGAGGACATGCTCGAACAGGGAGCCCTCGACCTCTCCTCGGTGGCGACCGTGGTCGTCGACGAGGCTGACCGCATGGCCGACATGGGCTTCCTGCCCGCGGTGCGTCGCATCGTCGGCTCGACGCCGAACGACCGACAGGTCATGTTGTTCTCCGCCACCATGGGTCCGGACGTCAAGTCGCTGGTCCGTGAGTTCACGAACGACGCGGCCGTCCACGACGTCGTGGGCGAAGAGGCCCCGAACGACGTCGACCACTACTTCTGGCGCGTGCCGCGCGAGCAGCGCCCCCAGTTCACGGCCGACATCGTCGAAGAGTACGACCGCGCGATCGTCTTCACCCGCACCAAGCACGGGGCGGACCGTTTGGCCCGCCAGCTCGAGGAGCGCGGCATCTCGGCGGTTCCCTTGCACGGTGACCGTACGCAGGCCCAGCGTGAGCGCGCACTGCGCAGCGTGAAGAGTGGACAGATCCGCGTCCTGGTCGCCACCGACGTGGCCGCTCGCGGCATTCACATCGACTTGCTCCCGGTGGTCGTTCACTACGATCCGCCGGCCCAGGCGACCGACTACCTGCACCGTTCGGGTCGAACCGGACGTGCCGGCGCGACGGGTGCGGTTATCTCACTCGTCGGCGAAGACGTCATTGGCCAGGTCAGGCGCCTCCAGAAGGCCCTCGGCGTGCCCACGTCGATTGAACTACGCGAGGACGCGCCAGCGATTCGTCTCGGCGCCGTTGACGACGCCGTCGCGGCCGAGCGCCTCGACGATCGCGGTGGCAAGAGTCAGTCGAGCCGCGGACCTTCGCGCGACACCGAGCGAACCCGCGGACCACGAAACTTCGAACGCCCCGAGCGCCGCGAGCGCGGCTCCTCGGATCGCAGTGACCGCGCGCCGCGCGCCGAGCGCAGCTTCTCCGAGCGCGGTCCGCGTACCGCACGCAGTCCCGAGGACCGTGGTCGCAGCGAGCGTCCGTACGCGCCCCGTGGGGCAAGTCCCGTCGAGCGCGCACCACGCACCGAACGCACTTTCGCCGATCGGGCCCCTCGCCCTGAGCGCGGAGCACGCGTCGAGCGCACCAGTGAGCGACGCGACAGCAACTTCAGCGACCGCACAGCGGCTCCTCGAGGGGCGCGCGGCGACCGCGAAGCGGTGGTCAGTTTCTTCAACGACTCCAAGGGCTTCGGTTTCGCGAGCGACGACAAGGGCGATGACCTGTTCATCCACTTCTCCAACATCGTGGGCGACGGCTTCAAGTCACTCACGCAAGGCCAGAAGATCACTTTCGAAGAGGCGACCGGTCCCAAGGGCCGTGAAGCTCGTAACGTGCGCGCCGTCGGTGGTGGACGAGAGCGTCGCTACTAGAGTCTCATCCCATGTCAGCAAAGCCACTCGTCGAACCACACCTCGGACCCGCGCCCGATGACCTCCTCATCGAGGAGATCATCGTCGGCACGGGCGAAGAGGCCACCGTCGGACAGACCGCCATCGTTCACTACGTGGGCGTCGCGGCGTCGAACGGCGAGGAGTTTGACGCGTCGTGGAATCGCGGCGAGTCATTCACGTTCCCCCTGGGCGACGGATACGTCATCCAGGGGTGGGACCGAGGCGTTGTTGGAATGAAGGTCGGCGGACGACGTCGCCTCGTAGTACCCGCACATCTGGGTTACGGCGATCGCGGTGCTGGCGGCGTCATTGCCCCCGGCGAGACGCTGATCTTCGTCGTCGACCTGTTGGAACTCGCCTAGTCGTGAAGGCGCGGCGAAACGTCGTTCGCCAACATCCGCTGGTAGTCCCCGTAGCGCTCGCAGCAGATCTCCGCGACGAGTCGTAGACGATCATTGGGGTTACTGAGGCTCAGAACCTTGAACTGGTCCAGCGTCGACATCGGGGTCAGCGAACAGAGTTGCCAACTGCGCACCCGCGGGTCACTGTCCATCTCACAATTGCTCTTCAGACACTGGTCGGCCTGCACCTCACTCTGCAGCGCCCGTAGCGCTCGTACCGCGGATTCGGTCGACTTCATGAGCGCCGCGTCCACCGTGACCTCGTCACAGCATCGTTCCGTAATCAGCGCCCTCGGATAGGGCGCGTCGCTCAGCCACGTCGACACCTCGAAGCAGTCCAGGCCCTCGACCATCAACAGCGTCTGGCCGTCGACCAGTCGCTGCGAGCCCAGGACTCGCATCACGGTGCCCACCGAGGTCCGCTGATCGCCACCGCCGACCTCAGATCCCCGCTCGATCAGGCACGTGCCGAACAGCGGTTCTTCGAGAATGTCGATGAGCATCTGCTGGTAGCGCAGTTCGAACACGCACAGGCCAACGACCTGATGAGGGAAGACGACCATGCCCAAGGGGAACATCGGCAGTTCACGGGTCGTCACACCTCCACCCTAAAGGTGAATTTTCTGTGAACTGCCTACTTGCTGGTGAGTTTCTCAGCGAGCGCGCGCAGGGCCCGGCCGCGATGGGACAGTTCGTTCTTCTGATCCGGTGTCAACTCGGCCAACGTTCGCCCGGACGCGCCGGCGGGGACGAAGACCGGGTCGTAGCCGAAGCCCTCGCTCCCGCGCGGGCTCTGGATGATCGACCCTTCGAGTACGCCCTCCACAGTGAAAAACCTGCCGTCGGGATAGGCCACCGCGATGACGCTCCGAAACCGCGCGTCGCGCCCGACGTCCGGCACGCCGTCGAGTTCGTGCAAGAGCTTCTCGACGTTGTCGGCGTAGCTGGCGCTTTCTCCCGCGTAGCGCGCACTGTAGACACCGGGACGACCGAGCAGCGCGTCGACGAACAGCCCCGTGTCGTCAGCAATGGCTGGCTCGCCCGTCACTTCGGCGAGTGCGTGGGCCTTCAACAGGGCGTTACCCTCGAGCGTGTCGCTCGACTCTTCGACCTCGGGCGCGCCGTCGGGTCGCGCGAGAACGTCAAATCCCAGGGAAGTCAAGATGTCACGCATCTCCTGGGCCTTGTGCGGATTGGC
>JADGOK010000197.1 GCA_017882985.1 Acidimicrobiales bacterium | reverse complement strand
GACCCCCGGCCATGGTCAGCGTGCGCGGCGCCAACGTCGCACTTCGCAACGGGTCGTGCGCGCTCACGACGACCGTCGCGCCACCGGCGACCACGTCGGTGAGCATTGCGTCAAAGAACGTCCGACCTTCGTCGTCGAGCGAGGCGTAGGGCTCGTCGAGTAGCCAGAGCTGGGGTCGGCGCAGCAACAGCCAGGCGAGCCCGAGCCGGCGGCGCTGCCCGGCGCTGAGTTGGCGCGACGTCGTGTCAATCCGCGTCGACAACCCCACTCGCTCGACGACCGACTCCACCTCGCTGGTGGGTCGTTCCAGCGCTCGAGCCGCAAAGACGAGATTCTCTCGCACGCTGAGATCGTCGTAGAAGGAACCCTCGTGGCCGAGCCATCCGACGCGGCGGCGAAGTAGCCGCAGGTCGCTCGTCGCGAGGTCGACGCCGGCGACGAAGGCACTACCCGAGGAGAGCGCGACCAGGCCGGCGAGCAGTCGCAGGAGACTGGTCTTGCCGGCGCCGTTGGCGCCCGTGACGACCGTCAGCGTGCCGGCGTGCAATTCGAGCGTGACGCCGCTCAAGAGTGGAAAACCGCCCACGAGCACGACCGCGTCGTTCAGGGCGGCAACCGGAGCGTCGCCGTTGATCATCCGCGCGAGCTATCGCTGCAGGGTTTGCATGTCCGCCGCGACCATCATCTCGATCAGGCCAAAGAAGTCAACTTCGCACTTCCATCCGAGGAGTTGGTTCGCCTTGGCGGGATCGCCGACGAGCAGGTCCACTTCAGCCGGTCGGATGAAGCTCGGGTCCACGATCACGTAGTCCTCGTAGTTGAGCCCCACGACGGCGAACGCCGCCTCACAGAGTTCGCGCACCGAGTGAGTTTCGCCGGTGGCGATGACGAAGTCGTCGGGCGTCTCGCGCTGGAGCATCGCCCACATGGCGCGCACGTAGTCCGCGGCGAACCCCCAGTCGCGTTGGGCTTCGAGGTTGCCGAGGCGCAGCTCGGTGTCCAGACCGTTCTTGATGCGTGCGACGCCGTTCGTGACTTTACGGGTCACGAATTCGAGGCCACGACGCGGTGACTCGTGATTGAACAGGATGCCACTCGAGGCGTGCAGGTTGTAACTCTCGCGATAGTTCACCGTGATCCAGTGACCGTAGACCTTGGCGACGCCGTAGGGACTGCGTGGATAGAACGGCGTGTTCTCGTCCTGGGGCACGGCGCGCACCCGTCCGAACATTTCGGACGAACTGGCCTGGTAGAAGCGGATCTCGGGATCGATAAGGCGAATCGCGTCGAGCATGCGCGTCACACCGAGCGCCGTCGTCTCACCGGTCAACACCGGTTGGGCCCACGACGTCTGGACGAAACTCTGCGCCGCGAGGTTGTAGACCTCACTCGGGCGGTAGTCGCGCAAGACGTTGATCAGTGAGACTTCGTCCATCAGGTCGCCCGAGACCAAGGTCAGTTGATCCTGAAGGTGGCTGATGCGCTCGATATTGATCGTCGAACTGCGTCGCATGACGCCCACGACCTCGTACCCCTTGGCCAGCAGCAGTTCGGCGAGGTACGAACCATCCTGACCAGTGATGCCGGTGATGAGAGCCCGCTTGGCCACGCAAATCCTCCACAAAAGGGTGCTGACGCGGT
The DNA here is from genome assembly GCA_017882985.1 of Acidimicrobiales bacterium. GTDB lineage: Bacteria > Actinomycetota > Acidimicrobiia > Acidimicrobiales > RAAP-2 > RAAP-2. Next base: position 1,816 of record JADGOK010000197.1, on the reverse strand, counting down.
GTCACCACTCACGATGACTCTACTACTGGGCTCCCAAAACTGGGTGCGCCCGCTTAACCTTGCTGAGTGGCCCGTCTCGCTCTCGTCAGCTTTCGTCTCGGGGGAAATGACGGAGTTTCGATCGAAGCGCAGAAGTGGACCGACGCACTTCGCTCGCTCGGACACGAGGTCATCTGGGTCGCCGGCGAAGGGCCCGTCGACGTGGTGATCTCGGGACTCGCCATCGAAGCGGTCGACGCGCCGTCGCTCGAGCAATTCGAACGCGCGCTCGAGGGCGTCGACCTCGTGATCGTCGAGAACGTCGCCTCGCTGCCGCTCAACGTTCCCGCGCGCGACGTGCTCTACCAGGCGCTCGAGGGACGTCGAGTGATCTTTCACCACCACGATCTCGCGTGGCAGCGCGAACACCTCGCGCACCTCGACGGCCCGCGCGACGCGCCGGGTTGGTTCCACGTCACGATCAACGATATTTCTCGCGGGCAACTTCGCGAGCGAGGTATCGACGCGTTGACGATGAGGAACTCCTTTGACTGCGATCCACCGCGCGGTCGAAGAGCGATGGCGCGTCTCGAACTCGGGGTCGATGCTCAGTACGTCGTGCTGCTCGCCTCGCGTGCCCTCGAGCGCAAGAACATTGCTGGCGCGCTGCGCCTCGCCGGAGCGCTCGACGCCGTGCTGTGGATACTCGGTCCGGGCGAGGACGGCTACGAGGAGACACTCGAGCGTCTGCTCGCGACGAGCGACGTCGACGTCCGTCGAGGTCTGCACGGTGACGTGACGGTGCACGACGCCTACGCCGCCTGCGACCTCGTGGTGATGCCCTCGACGTGGGAGGGATTCGGTAATCCTGTGCTCGAATCGGTCACCCACCGCCGACCTCTGGCGCTCTATCCCTACCCCGTGGCTCGAGAGATCATGCGCTTCGGCTTTGACTTCTTTGATCTCGAGGAGGTGGCCGGGATCGCCGCGTTCCTGAAAGCTCCCGACCGCGCGCGCTTGGAGAGGAACCTCGATATCGCCCGCGCGCACTTCAACATTCACGATCTGGGTGCCCAGCTGCGCGCACTTCTCGCGACGGCCGGCATCAGTAGCGACTACTAGTCTCTAAGCCAATGGTGATCAGCGACGACCGGCCCCAGCACGTTGAACGTCGCGAACAGTTGCTGCTGGTCGCCCGGGGGATTTTCGCCGAGCGGGGTTTCCAGTCGACCACCATGGACGACATCGCCAAAGAGGCCGGCTTCACCAAGCCAATCTTGTACCAGTATTTCGATTCCAAGACCGACCTCTACCACGAGATCGTCACTCAGACCGCGCAGAAGCTCCTCAGCTCACTCGACGCGGCGGTCTCGAGCGTGGAGTCGCCGCGCACCAAGATCGAAGTCGCGTTTCGCGTGTACTTCGAGATGGTCGTCACCGAGACCGACGCCTTTCGCATCCTGTTCATCCACGCCCACGAGGGCCAGACGGCCGCCGAGTTGCGCAAGCTCGAGATGGGGCTCATTGCCTTTCTCGAGCCGTACATCAACATCTCCATCAGCGACGATCACCGGCGCCAACTTGCCGCCGGCGTCGTTGGTATCGCCGAAGGGGCCGCCGCCACGTGGATGGTCCAGCAGGCCGCCAAGGGATGGCCAACGCCCACGCCGAGCGAAGCAGAACGTCTCGCCGCACGAAGCGCCACACTCGCCTGGGGCGGTCTGCGCGCGGTCCAGCAGGACTAGTTGTAGCTCCCCGCTAGGTCATCGGCAACGAAGCGTCCCACTCGCTTGACCTGCCTGATCTTCACGTCGTTGCGGGCAGCGAAATCGGGGGT
>JADGOK010000196.1 GCA_017882985.1 Acidimicrobiales bacterium | reverse complement strand
TCGACGTGGTCGTGGACTTCTCCAATCCCGAAAGCGTCGTCGCGACGGCGAACTGGTGTGCCGCGAACGTGGTGGCGCTCGTGATCGGCACAACCGGACTTGACCCGGTCCAGCGCGCGGCGGTGGAGCGGGCGAGTGCGTCCACCGCGATTGTCCTGGCGGCAAACTTCTCCCTCGGCGCCGTGTTATCCGAGCGGTTCGCGGCGCAGGCGGCGCCCTATTTCGACCGCGTGGAGGTCATTGAACTGCACCACGACAAGAAGGTGGATGCTCCGTCGGGCACGTCGCTCGCCGCCGTGCGCGCCATTGTCGAGGCGCGCCGGAGCGCGCACCGCGCCGCGATCGACGAACCCACGACCCGCAACACGTTGGAGGGTTCGCGGGGCGCTGACGCCGGTGACGGCGTGCGCGTGCACTCCGTGCGCCTTCCCGGACTCGTCGCGCACCAGGAGATCCTCTTTGGCGGACCGGGTGAGGGGCTCACGATTCGCCACGATTCCTTCGATCGCCTGAGCTACGTGCCCGGTGTCGCGCTGGCTATCCGTTCGATGCCCGACGCGTTCGGACTCACCGTGGGCATCGACACCTTCGTCCGCTAGCTCCCGTGCCAACGACGATCGACGCAGCCGACACTGGTAACTTCGACGTATGACCTCTGCGCAATTGGGAACGGTGTTGACCGCCATGGTGACCCCGTTCGACGCCAACGGCGCGGTTGATTTGGACGTCGCGGCCCAGCTCGCCAAGTTCCTCGTCGATGAGGGCAGCAACGGCCTCGTCGTTGCCGGTTCGACCGGTGAAGGATCGTCACTTACCGACGACGAGCGGCTCGATCTCTTTCGCTGCGTCGCCGAAGCCGTGAACGTCCCGGTACTCGCCGGTTCGACGTCGTCCAGTACCGCGCATTCGGTGGCATTGACGAGCCGCGTGGCCGCGACGGGTGTCGCCGGAGTGCTGGCCACCACGCCGGCCTACGCGCGGCCGAGCCAAGCCGGCATCGCGGCGCACCTCGGCGCCATCGCCGACAGCACGACGCTGCCCGTGATGCTGTACGACATTCCGTCGCGCACGGGTCGAAAGATCGCTTCCTCGACGACGATCGAGCTCGCGAGGCGCCACGCCAACGTGATCGCCCTGAAGGACGCGTCGACCGACCTCGTCTCGGCGGCACACACCAAGGCCGTGCTGGGCGACCAATTCGACCTCTACAGTGGCGACGACGGGCTGACCCTCTCATTCATGGCCATTGGCGCGGTGGGCATCGTGTCGGTGGCGGCACACTGGGCGGGACCCGAGTTCGCCGAGATGGTCGGCCGCGTCGAACGCGGCGACTGGCAGAGGGCCCGGACGCTCAATGAGTCGCTCTTTGCGAGCTACGCCTTCGAGAGCACCGAGTCCTATCCCAACCCGCTGCCGGCCAAGGCCGCGCTGCGATTCATTGGTGTTCCGGTGGGGCAGTGTCGACTGCCCCTGGGCCCGAGTGACGAGACCCTCGACGCCGCGGCCCGCGACATCGTCACCGCGTTGCGGGACCGTCGTGGCTAAGGACACGATTCGCGTCACGTTCCTCGGCGGTTTGGGTGAGATCGGTCGCAACTGTCTCGCGCTCGAGCAGGACGGCCGTATCGTCATCGTCGACGCCGGATTGATGTTTCCCGAGCCCACGATGTACGGCGTCGACATCATCCTGCCCGACTTTCGTTGGCTGATTGACCGTCGTGACCGGGTGGACGCGATCGTCTTGACCCATGGTCACGAGGATCACACGGGCGCCTTGCGCTACCTCGTGAAAGACGTGAACGTGCCGATCTACGGATCCGCGCTCACGCTCGGTTTCGCCCGTCACCGTCTCACCGAAGCGAAGGTCGCCAAAGACCTCACCTTCATCGAGGTTGCCGACGGTGAGCGGCGCCGCATCGGGCCCTTCGAGGTCGAGTTCATACCCGTCACGCACTCGGTACCGAGCGCGCACGCGTTGGCCTTTCACACCAAGGTCGGCATCGTGGTCCATTCGGGCGACTTCAAGTTGGACCTCACGCCGATCGACGGACGGCGAACGGACGTCGCGCGCTTGGCGGCGATTGGCGACGAGGGCGTCGCGTTGTTGCTCTGTGACTCGACCAACGCCGAAGAGCCCGGATTCACGGCCTCGGAACGTTCAGTGGGCGGCGCGTTGCGCCGACTCTTCCTCGAACGGCCCAAGCGGCGCATGGTTGTCGCCTGTTTTGCGAGCCACATCCATCGTGTCCAGCAGATCATTGACGTCGCGCGCGAGCAGAATCGCAAGATCGTCCTGATGGGTCGCTCGATGGAGACGAACGTCAAGCTCGCGCGCAAATTGCATCTCTTGCACGTGGACACCGCCGACTTCATCGACGTGGAGAACATCGACCGATTCGAGCCCGGCGAGGTCTGCGTCATCTGTACCGGTAGTCAGGGCGAACCGCTCGCGGCGCTGTCGAAGTTGTCGCGCGGCGACGCCCGCTACCTTCAGGTCGGTGCCGACGACACCGTGATTCTCAGTTCGCACCCGATCCCGGGCAACGAGTGGACCGTCGGACGGGTGATTGACGATCTTCATCGCGCTGGAACCGAAGTGATCCACTCGGGTCACGAGCCGGTCCACGCGTCGGGCCACGCCCGTCAGGGTGAACTTCGGATGTTCCACCAGTTGGTCCGGCCCCGCAACTTCGTCCCGGTCCACGGCGAGTACCGCCACATGGTGCACCACGCCGACTTGGCGCTCAGCATGGGTCTCAGCGAGAAGCACGTCGTCATCTGCGAGGACGGCGACCAGATCGAGGTGACCGCGGCGGGCATACGTCGTTCGGGACAGGTGCCCGCGGGCTTTCACTACATTGACGGCAGCGCCGGGGACCTGGACGAGAAGCCGCTCGAAGAGCGACGGATGCTCGCCGAGTTCGGCGTCTTGCAGATCGCCGCGGGTATCGACCGCGACCGGGGCGTCATCCGCCAGCCGGTTCGACTCACCGCGCGCGGTTGGTTCGACGGTGAGAGCGACCGCGACCTCATCACGAGCGTCACCACGAGCGTCCGTGACGCACTGGAGTCGGCGCTGCGCGACGGTGATCGCGACGAGTCATCGCTCAACAAGGTCGCCCAACGCGCCGCCGGACGACTCTTGGGTCAGAAGTTCCGCCGCCAGCCCGTGCTGCTGGCGGCGATCGTCGTTCTCTAGTCCTCGCTCTTGTCCGGTTCGCCGTGCTCGGCGTTACTGCGGCCCCTTCGCCAGAACGCCTTGAAGCTGATGGCGTCCTCGCGCAGTCCGCGATCGACGAGCGCGCTGCGCACGACTCGTATGACGGAGAACTCGCCAAAGAGATAGGCGCGGCCCTCGTCGGGGGGTAGAGCGAACGCGGCGAGTCCGCTCAACAGTCCGGCGGGATCATTGCGCTCGCGATCCTGACGGTTGACGAAGATGCCCGTGACGGCGACGCC
>JADGOK010000195.1 GCA_017882985.1 Acidimicrobiales bacterium | reverse complement strand
AGGAAGAGCACGACGATGGCCCCGGCGTAGACGATGATCTGCACGGCGGCGAGGAAGTCGGCGGACTGGGCGACGAACGCGATCGCGACGCCGAAGAGCGTCATGATCAAACTGAGCGCCGAGTGGACCGGATTGCGTACGGCGAGGACGCCGATGGCCCCGACGAGGATGAGCAGCGCCGCGGTCGCGAAGACCACGATGCTCGGCCAGGTGTAGGCAACCGCGATCACGAACGATCTCCGGAGCGCCGGCGCTTGGGCATCTTCTTGCGTGCGTGGTGCATCATGCCCTGCAACCCGCGTTGGTCGAGCGGCACGTCCTCGGGTTGCAGGTGCTTGGGAAAGACGTTGCGCAACTGCTTGGAGCCGGTCGCGTCGTCGTCGCGGTTTTCCGACTGACCCCCTTCGGCGGCGCGCACGCCAAAGCCGAGATCGGCCGTCCACTGGACGACGCCCTCAAAGGACGCGTCGCCGGCCGGCGAGGTGGCGCGCATCCAGCCACCGGTCATGTCCGCTTCACCCTCGCGCCAGTCCTCCCACGGCAGACGCTGAGGGAAGCCCTGATCGTCCACGAGCAGTTCGGCCTTCGTGTAGATCGCGTCGGCGCGGTTGGTGAAGGAGAATTCGAACATCTTGGACTCGGTGATCGCCTGCGTCGGGCACGCCTCGACGCACAGGTCGCAGTGGATGCAGCGCAGGTAGTTGATCTCGTAGACGTAGCCGTAGCGCTCACCCGGGCTGACGGGGTGATCAGGTGGGTTGTCCAGTCCGCGCACGTAGATGCAGTTGACCGGGCACACGCCGGCGCACAACTCACAACCGATGCACTTCTCCATGCCGTCCTCGTAGCGGTTGAGGACGTGACGCCCGTGCTGGCGCGGCTGCTTGGGTCGCTTGTCCTGCGGGTAGCTCGTCGTGACGCGCGGTCGCGTCAGGTGCTGGAACGTCAGCTTGAAGCCGCCGAAGAAGTTGAGGGAGCTGGCCATTACTGCTCCTCGTCCGCGTCGGTGATCGCCCGCAAGACCTCGCCCGGCACCGGTCGCTCGCCGACGACGGGCAGGATCGAGGCCGCGCCGCGCTCTCGACGGTGACCGAGATCGAACGCGCGCGTGAGCATGGCCCAGGCGACGAGCACGGCCGCCGCCATGATGAAGCCCCAGGCGCGGCTGATCAAGAAGCCCGCCACGATCAGCATCCAGCCGAGACTGAGCGGGATGAGACGCTTCCAGCCCAGGTCCATCAACTGGTCGTAGCGAAGGCGCGGCAAGGAGGCGCGGAACCACACGTAGCAAAAGGCGAACACCACGGTCTTGCCGACGAACCACAGGATCGGGAAGACCCATCGAAGGTGCGAGATGTCGGGCACCCATCCCGCTGGCCCTCCGAAGAAGAGTGTCACCATGATCGCTGACATGGTGATCGTGTTCATGTACTCCGCGAGGAAGAAGATCGCGAACCGGAACGAGGAGTACTCAGTGTGGAACCCGCCGACCAACTCGCTCTCGGCTTCGACGACGTCAAAGGGTGGACGATTGAGTTCGGCGGTGATCGCGATGAGAAAGACGACGAAGGGCACGACGCCGAGGCGGATCACGTTCCAGTGCAGGATCCCGTGCGCCTGGACGGCGACGATGTCGTGCATCGAGAGCGAACCCGTCGCCAGCACGATCGTCACGATCGTCATACCGAGAGCGGCCTCGTAGCTGATCATCTGGGCGCTCGCGCGCACCGCAGAGAGCAACGGGTACTTCGAACCCGACGACCAGCCGGCCAGCATCACGCCGTACACCGAGATGCCCGACATCGCGAGCAACAGGAGTATCCCCATTGGCGGATTGGCCGCCTGCAACTGCACCGGGTGACCAGCGATGGTGAGCGTGCCACCGATCGGCACGATCGCGAACGTGATGAACGCGGGCAGCACGACGAGGTACGGAGCGAGCTTGAAGACGAACCGATCGGCCTCCGCCGGGATCAGGTCCTCTTTCAGGATCAGCTTGATGCCATCGGCGAGCGTCTGCAGCAGTCCGAAGGGGCCCCAGCGTTGCGGACCGATGCGGCTCTGCATGTCCGAGATGGTCTTGCGCTCGAACCAGATCATGATGATCACCGAGCCCATCAGGATCGAGAACGCCGCGACCAGTCGAATCACGACGATCAAGAAGATCGCGAGGGTCAGGTGGCCCGCACCGTAGAGCGGATCGACCGACGAGAGCCAGACGCTCATCGAGTCTCCAGACGGATCTGATTGATGACCGCGCCGTGCTCGAGCAGCATGCGTACTGCGTCCTCGCCCGCGTCACTCAGGGTGCCAAAGGCGACGTCGACGACGCCGCGCGCCAGCGTGTCGTCGAGCGCAACGGAGAGATCGATGGTCCCCCGCGCGCCGCTCGCCGAAACGACGTCCCCGCTGTTGAGGCCGAGGCGGTCGAGATCGAGATGATTGAGTCGCAGCGTCGTCGTTTCGATGAGCCCGTGCAGCGCCGGCGAACCCTGCATCGCGAGGCCGCGGTCGTACAATCGCCGACTGACGAGCAGACGGAACGAGTAATTGTCGGCGAGCGGGACCTCGACGCCTCGTCCGGCACGAACCTGGTCGAGTGTCGCGCTCGTCGCCGATGCGCTCGTCGTCGCGTCCACGATCTCGGTCGATCCGCTACGCGCGCCGAGTCCGACCATGCCGGTCGAGCGAATGCCGGGAAAGGCCATCGGGTCGAGCGCGTGGCGCGTGGCCGGTTGCGCCGGGCGACCAACAACGGCACCGTCGGAAGATCCGTCGTTCAAGACCGAGAGCGCGGGATAGCCCGTCGTCTCCTCGATGGCCCGTGCAGTGTCTTCCACTGACGCGAGGCCCAAGTGTTGTCCAAACTCTTCGGCCAGCTCCGCGGCGATCGCGACGTCGGGCCAGGCGGAACCCGGGGCGACGAGTTTCGCGTTGACCCCCGTCACGCGACCTTCGATGTTGGTCACGGTGCCGTTGCGCTCGTACTGCACGGCGGCGGGCAGCACCACGTCGGCGTAGGCCAGTGTCGCGCCGCCGTGACCGGTCACGACGACCACGTCACCGGCGTCCAGTGCCGCCGTCGCGTACTCAAGATCGGCCACGTTGCCGAGCAGACAGCCACCGAGTAAGAGTACGGCTTTTTGTGCTCCCGAGCGCAGCGCTTCGAGTTGAGCGAGCGTGTCGCGACCCTCTCTTACGCCGGTGTAACCGCGTCCGGGCGCGAGTCCCGGGGCGAGGCCCATGTCGAGCGCCCCCATGACGTTCGATCGGCGAAGGGCCGGCAGGAACGTGGCGTCGGGGAAGTGCTCGGCGAGCGTGCGGATAGCGGTCTCGAGTACCGCGGCGTTCTCAGCGATGTTCGGTCGGCCGACCACGAACACGACGCCCTCGCCCGTTGCGCCTACGAACTGGCGCGCTGTGGCGAGTTCGGCGTCGCTGTAGGCGGCGCCCTGAGGACCAGCGCC
>JADGOK010000194.1 GCA_017882985.1 Acidimicrobiales bacterium | reverse complement strand
GAAGGCCTTAGGCGTGAGCGGGACGTTGTGAAAACCATTGACTTGGGTGGTGGTTGTGGAGGTTGAGTCTCCAAACGAACCGGCGTAGGCAGTCGCGGGAAGCAGGACACCGAGCGTCACAGTCAATGCCAGTGCTGTTCCAACCCGGGTGACCCATGTCCTCATGCGTTTTTCCTCTATCCGACGAACTGAATCGTACCAATGGAGGTTGTGAAAACGTTGTGAATGAACCGATACTTTGCTTCGAACCGTGCTATCGATCGGGCCGAAACAACGTCCGGGTTGATCGCCCAGTACGCTCGCCTCCAAGGAGGTGTCGTTCTTGTCAACCATTCTCGTCGTCGACGACGAAGCCGGCGTGCGCGACCTGTTGTGCGACGCCCTAAGAATTGCCGGCTACGAACCCGAGGCGGCGTCAGACGGCGCCGAAGCCATGAAGCTATGGAAGAGCCGGGAGTTCGACCTTTGCATCGTCGACATCAACATGCCCACCATGGACGGATTCGAGTTCATCGAAACGTTGCGCAACCAAGGAGGAGCGACGCCGGTGCTCTTGCTGTCCGCTCGCGACTCGGCCACCGACGTCGCTCGGGGGCTTCGCATCGGGGCCGACGACTACGTTCGCAAGCCCTTCAGTTTGGAGGAACTCCTCTTGCGCGTCGCGGCGATCCTTCGTCGTACCAGCGGCCCAGCGGAAGAGGATCTGGCCTACCACTGTGGCGCTTTGACGATGAACATCGATCGTCACGAGGTCCTCTACGGCGCCGAAGTCATCGAGATGTCGGCGACCGAATTCCGGTTGCTCGAGATCTTGATGGCGCGAAAGAATCGCCTCCTCACTCGAGAGCAACTACTCAACGAAGTGTGGGACATCGATTTCGACTCAGAGACGTCGGTGCTCGACACCTACATCTCCTACCTGCGAAAGAAGGTCCATCGCGACGGCTTCGCGCCGATCGTGACGGTTCGAGGCGTCGGCTTCAAGTTAGTTGACTCTGCCAATTCGCAATGACACTGTCCACTCGGCTGACCGTACTGCTCATTGCCATAACGACCGTAGTCGCGCTGCTCGTAGGTTGGTTCGCCGTCACTACCAGCTCGCGCGCCGACTACTCCTCGATCGATAACACGATCAACCAAGTGATCGCGAGTGGCGTGGGTCATCCGCTCACGACACTCAGCAGCGCACTCAGCATTGTCCAGGAGAACAATTTCGACGTGACGATGGACGTCGTCGGACCAAACGGGAAGGTGACACAAATCGCTTCCGGCGACGTTCCGATGACCAACTCCCCCACGAAAGCGGACGTCGCGCGCTCGATCGGTGGCGTTCGTTCGTCATCGGACCTCGTTGGATTTCGCTACCGATCAATTGGCATCGGCGGTGGCGACTACTTGGTGGTCGCCGAGTCGACGGCAGGGATCGCCAGCCGCGAACACCAACTAATCGAACGGACCGTCCTGGTCGGTCTCATCGCCGCCGTCGCGATGGGCGTCACCGCTCGCCTCTTCATGCGCCGTGATCTGCGGATCATCAAGCAGCTGATCGCCTTCGCCACATCCGTGGCCCACGGTGACGTCGAGCAGTCAATCCCGCCAGCGGTCGGAAGTTCCGACATCCGAGAGCTCCAGACCGCGCTCGCTCGAATGGTCCGGTCTCTCCAGAGGACAATTGAGACCGAACAGCGGATCACGAAGGCAACTCAGCAGTTCATCGGCGACGCCTCTCACGAGTTGCGCACGCCGCTCACGGTCATCAAGGGCTACACCGAACTGCTGTCCAACACCGACGTCACCGACGAGCAACAAGCACGGGCGCTCGATCGAGTACAAAAGGAAGTCGGACGGATGGACGTGCTGGTGAACGACCTTCTGTTTCTCGCCGAGGTGAACGAGGTGCCGATCCTGGAAGGAACGTCCGTCAATCTCAGCGCGACCGTTCGGACGGTGACGAGTGATTTCGCGATCGACCATCCCAACCGCAGCGTGACGACGTCGATCGGCGACGGCGTCTGGGTTACTGGGCGCGGCGAGTTCTTGGAGCGACTGATCCTCAACGCCCTTGGCAACATTGCGCGCCACACTGGTGACACCGACGCGGTGAAAGTGTCACTCTTCCTCGAGAATTCACGTCTCGTGTTGCGCTTTGAGGACGCCGGTCCGGGAATGCCCGAGAGTTCGTACGGAATCCGACCAGAGCGATTCCAACGATTTGACGACTCGAGGTCGCGCTCGTCGGGGGGGTCGGGTCTCGGCATGAGCATCATGGCCGATATAGCCACCTCGATGGGAGGAACGATGACGACGGCAAAGAGCGCGCTCGGTGGGCTCGAACTATCCTTCAGCTTCCCTTACGACGCAGCACCGCCCAGATGAACGACTGGCTCACTCCGCCGGGAGTCACGTGCCGTTCACGTTCGTCGAACTCCATCGTGAAGAAATCGCCGAAAAGGCGCTCGAGATCGTCCGCGTGGAATCGCTGGACATCGAGACCCGAGCACTCGGTGGGACCGTCATCGGCGAATACCCCAATGACCAGCTTGGCACCGGTTCCCAACGCGCTCGCCGCGACGCCGACGTAGCGCGCCTGGTCCTCGGGACAAGTGAGAAAATGGAAGACCGCCCTGTCGTGCCACACGTCGTAGGTCCGCTCGGGCCTCCAACTCAGCACGTCGCCAACGACACGCGAGACACGGTCTGCGGACTCTCCGAGACGGGCTATCACCTCGGACAAAGCCGCTGCCGACACGTCCAACAGTGTCACGTCGCCGTAGCCGATCGCGATGAGGCGATCGACCAGCAGCGAGGCGCCCGCGCCGACGTCGATAACCGACGACTCGATCGAGGAATTGGCCGTAATCAGTCGCAGAGAGACCGTAGGATCGCGTTGATACCAACTGACGCTGGAACTGGACCGCGAGCCGTAGATCGCGTCCCAGTGCTCACTCTTCTTCGACATCCAGTGCTCCAATCCTCCCGTCGTTGAACGGCCTCGCGGGTACCGCTACCGCACAACGACGCGAGAGCTACTTCGTACCCTCGAGAAGTGCGAGACGCGACTTGAAATCAGCTTCGTCAATCTCGCCCCTGGCAAATCGCGTCTTGAGAATTTCAATGGCGGAACTCTGGGTCGCCACGCCGTCGTGATGTCCACGACTGAAGTGTCGAACTGAAGCGACGATGGCGAACGCGAAGAGCGACCAGAAGAGCATCATGCCGATAAGCATGAGAATCCACCAACCAGCACCTCCGCCTTGATCGTGCCAGCCGTACATCATGTGGTCCTCCTCTTTTGATCTCTAGTCGCACCCTACCGTTGCCTCCCACAGAGTCCGCAACGTACCTAGGTCACTTGTTCGCTCCTCTTGCCAACGAAGTGCGCGGTGCGTCGCGACTCCTTTTGGGTTTGGAACAATGGATCTTCACCCATTGAGCCTTCGACAGAGAAGATTGAAATGGTGACGAAACTCTGTTCCCAACGAGTCGGACGACGTCTCGAGCCGAATTG
>JADGOK010000193.1 GCA_017882985.1 Acidimicrobiales bacterium | reverse complement strand
TCGCCAGAGGGCGCAGGATTTGCCCGACGTCTTCCAGCACGAGAAGAAACGGGTGCGACGCCAACGGCCCAAGCGATCTCGCCACTGACCCGCGGGGTCGATCGACAAAAGTGTCGCGTGCCGTAGTGCGATAGTTTCGCGGTGTCAGCAGCGTTGGAGGATCGTATGTCGTTGGATAAGTTTGCTCGCTACCCGTTGATGTTCGGCCCCTCGCCGATCCACCGATTGGACCGACTCACTGAGTACCTCGGCGGCGCGACCGTCTGGGCCAAACGCGATGACGTCAACTCCGGTCTCGCCTTTGGCGGCAACAAGGTTCGCAAGCTCGAGTACCTCGTCGCCGACGCCCTCGCCCAGGGCTGTGACACGCTGGTCTCCATCGGCGGCGTCCAGTCCAACCACACGCGCCAGGTGGCGGCCGTCGCCGCGAAGACCGGCCTCAAGTGCGTGCTCATCCAGGAGAGCTGGGTCGACTGGCCCGACGTCACCTACGACCGCGTGGGCAACATCCTGTTGAGCCGACTCATGGGCGCCGACGTGCGCCTCGTGCGCGCGGGCTTCGGTATTGGTTTCAAGGAGAGTTGGGAGAACGCCATCGCCGAGATCAAAGAGCGCGGCGGCAAGCCGTACGCGATCCCCGCCGGTGCGTCGGATCATCCGCTCGGTGGACTGGGCTTTGCCGGATGGGCCCTCGAAGTCGAGCAGCAGGAGGTGGAACTCGGCGTGGCCTTCGACTACGTGTTCGTCTGCTCCGTGACGGGTTCGACCCAGGCCGGCATGATCGCCGGTTTCGCGGTCAACAGCTTGCCGCGAAAAGTGATCGGCATCGACGGATCGGCGAAACCGGCCGAGACCCACGAGCAGATCGCGCGCATCGCCCGCAATACCGCGGCGCTCATCGAAGTGGGACGCGAGATCGACGACGAGGAGATCATCCTTGACCCTCGCTACCACGCCGGCACCTACGGCATCCCCGACGAGCGCACGCTCGAGGCGATGCGACTGGGCGCCTCACTCGAAGCCATGATCACCGACCCCGTCTACGAGGGAAAGTCACTCGCAGGTCTCATCGATATGGTCCAGCGCCACGAGATCGAAGACGACGCCAACGTCCTCTTCGCCCACCTCGGTGGTCAGCCCGCGATCAACGCGTACGCCAGTCTCTTCGTCTGACCCGGGCGAACCTTCGAGATGAGCGTCAGTAGGCTCGGGTCGTGAGTTCTCCTCGCCTGCTCGTCAGCGTGCCCGACGGACGACTTCGCGACGCGCTCGATCCGCTACCCGCGAACGCCGAGTTCATGGAGTGGGACATGACCTCGGCGGCACCCCTCGACGCCATCGACATCGTCGTGCCGCCGTACTTGACGATGTTGAAGGTGCTGCACCGACTCGCCGACGTGCGAACCCGACTCGTCCAGAGCCAGTCCATTGGCTACGACGGCGTCGCCGCACTGCTGCCACCGGGCGTGGTCTTCGCCAATGCCGCGACGGTGCACGAGACGTCGGCGGCGGAACTCGCCGTAGGACTGATCCTCGCGTCGCAGCGCGGCATTCCCGAATTCGTGCGCGCGAGCGACCACGGACGGTGGGCGCCCTCGTGGCACGAGAGCCTGGCCGACCGCACGGTGGTGCTCGTTGGTTACGGCGGCGTCGGCCAGGCGATCGAAGAACGACTGCGGCCCTTCGAGGTCCGGATCGTTCGCGTCGCGAGGACCGAGCGATCCGATGAGCGCGGCACCGTGTACGCAACGTCGGCACTGCCCACTCTCTTGGCCGAGGCGGACATCGTCGTCGTGAGCGTGCCCCTCAACGAAGAGACGACCCACCTCGTCGACGACGCATTCCTCTCCTCGATGCGCCAAGGTGCGCTCCTCGTCAACGTCGCGAGAGGCGGCGTCGCCGACACCGCAGCGATGCTGCGCCACGCCGCCGCGAAGCGTCTTCGTCTGGCGCTCGACGTGACCGATCCCGAACCCCTGCCCGACGGTCATCCGCTCTTCGCGCTCCCCAACGTGCTCATCACGCCCCACGTCGGCGGCGCGACGTCGGCGATGTTGCCCCGCATGGCCCGTTTGTTGGGCGAACAGATCGCGCGAATGGCGCGCGGGGACGAGCCACGCAACATCGTCATCCGAACCTGAACGCGACGGAAGTGACCTCGCGGTGCAACGCAGTCAAGATTTCGTATTGAGCGAGAAGTAGTCGGAGAGCCAACTCTCGACGAGTACGACGACCGTGTCGGGTCCAACGTCGGGGACCGATCGTTACCGAAGCGTATTTCGTGAAGTCGTCGGTGCCGTATCGGGACCATCGTGTGAACGGGCGGCGTCGATGACGTCGTCGAATCGAAGCAACCCCGACCGCGGTGAAGCACTCGCCGATACGAAGTATGGTCTGATTATGGACCTCGAAATCGAAGTGCAGACCCTCCTCAGCGGACGAGAGTTGTTGACGCATCCCTACTACCAAAAGTGGGAAGCGGGTGAACTCACGACGCAGGACCTCGCGGCCTACGGCGCGCAGTACCTGCACTTCGAACGTCAGTTACCACTGACCCTCGAGAAGATCGTTCGCGTCATGGAACCCGGTCCCTGCCGCGACGGCGTGCAGGCCAATCTCGACGACGAAGTGGGTAATCCGACGCCGCACGTCGAGCTGCTCCAATCGTTCCTCGATGCCGTCGGCTCGGTGTCGACGCCTCCCGGTCCGGCCACACACAACTTGACGAGCCTCTACGACCACGCACCCGGCGTCGGTATTGGCTACGCGCTCGGCGTCGTGGCCGCCTACGAAGTCCAGTCAGCGGCGATCGCCACGGCGAAGGCGGAGGGACTACGCAAGTGGTACGGACTGAACGACCACCAGACCACGTTCTGGGACCTTCATTCGACACTGGAGGAAGATCACGCTGCGTGGTTGCTGAAGGCGGCTTCGTCATCGCCCGCCGTTGAGTTCTTTGAGGGCATCGTTGCCTCGCGCGACGCGTGGTGGGACTTTCTGGGCGAGCGCGAAGCCAGTTTGGTCTAGGCACGACCGTTCAATCGCGGCGACTGTTGACGGTCGGCGATTGGGCGTCTGGTCGCTACGATGGAGGGGCTTCACCGGGGCTACGGCACCGCATTAATCCTTGAGGAACTCATCGTGACGCTGCGCATTCGCTCGCTGCTCTTGATCATCGCCGCACTGGTGGTCGTCGCGGGGCTCGCCACGTGGGCGCTGCGCAGCCACGATGGGACAACGAGGTCGAGCGGCGCCTTCACCCTCGTGACGGCCCCGCCGTTCTCCACATCGAGCGAACGGATTGGTGGTTGTGGCGAGTCGCGGCTCGACCACGGCCGCGACCACGACCCCGCGCGATTCACCGACCAGGAAGACGACGAGTGCATTTCCGGCTGGAACGTTCATCGCCAGCCCGACGGTGCACCGAGCACCGCGGGTGACCACGGCAGTTGATTGACCCTCACCGAGTCGCGTTCAGCGCTCGGTCTCGATCAATCGGTCCGCTTAGGCTTTCGTCGTGCATC
>JADGOK010000192.1 GCA_017882985.1 Acidimicrobiales bacterium | reverse complement strand
GGCGGCGACCGACGCCGTGTTGACGATGGCTCCGCGCAGTCCGTCGACGTCGGGCGCGTTGTGACTCATGGCGGTGGCGGCGAGACGGCAGACGTTGAAGGTGCCGATCAGGTTGATTTCGATGACCTTGCGGTAGAGGTCCAGGTCGTGGGCCGAGGCGTACTCGCCGTCTTTGCCAATGGTGCGCGTCGCCCATCCGATGCCCGCGCAGTTGACGGCGCTCCACAGTGGCGCCATGGCCTTCGCGGCCTCGAGCGCGGCAATGACCTGATCGGTGTTGGTGACGTCACAGTGGGCGTACGCCCCGCCGATCTCGGCGGCGACCAGCGCGCCGTGCTCGTCGTTGAGGTCCGCCACGACGACTTTGGCGCCGCGTGCGGCCAACGCGCGCGCGGTGGCCTCGCCGAGGCCCGAGGCGCCGCCGGTGACGATGGACGAAGTGCCGCTGAGTTCCATGATGCTCCTGTCGTTGGGGGTCGAGTGTCCTCTGGACCGATACAGAGTCAAGCAGAGATTCTGCATGGTGTGCCGCGTCCGGACATCACCTAGCGTGACGCTATGCCGTCGGCTTACGAGTACACCAAAGAAGAGTTGGCGGGACTGCTCGAGGGCGAGCCGCGCTACCGCGTCGATCAGGTGTGGCACGGGCTGTGGAACGAGGCCCAGAGCATTGACACGATCACCACGATTCCCAAGGCGTTGCGCGCTCGTCTCAGCGCGACATTCCCTCCCAGTCTGGTCGTCGCCAACGACGTGCAGAGCGACCACGGCGCGACGCGCAAGTGGGTGTTTCGCCTCGCCGACGGCGCCACGATCGAAACGGTCCTTATGGGCTACGACGACCGGGTCACCGTTTGCGTTTCGAGCCAAGCCGGCTGCGCGATGGGCTGCACGTTCTGCGCGACCGGCCAGGCGGGTTTCACGCGCCAACTCACCACGGGCGAAGTGCTCGAACAGGTCATGTTCGCCGCGCGCGCGGCGGCCCCGCGGCGCCTCAGCAACGTCGTGTTCATGGGAATGGGTGAGCCGCTCGCCAACTACAAGGTGACCGTTGACGCCGTGCGGCGCTTGCACGAGTATCGCGGCCTCAGTGCGCGTCACCTCACGGTCTCGACCGTGGGCGTCGCGCCAGCGATTGAACGTCTCGCCCAGGAGGGACTCGCGCTGACGCTGGCGGTCAGCCTGCACGCTGCGAATAACACCACGCGTGACGAACTGGTGCCGCTCAATCGGCGCTACCCGCTCGAACGACTCCACGAGGCCTGCGTCAACTGGGTCGCGACGACGTCACGTCGGCTCAGTTTCGAGTGGGCGCTCATCGACGGCGTGAACGACACCGACCGGGCACTGCTCGAACTCGCCGAGTACGCCGATTCGCTGCGCGCCCACGTGAACCTGATCCCGCTCAATCCAACGCCCGGCTATCTGGTGCGCGGATCGTCGCCCGAACGCGTGCGGGCGTTTCGCGACGGGCTCGAGGCCGAGGGGATCAACGTTACCGTGCGCAACACTCGGGGACGATCGATCGACGCCGCCTGCGGGCAGTTGGCGAGCGTCACCAACGCGAAGCGTCGTTCGATTCCCGTACGGTCGACTTAAGCGGTCTCGTCGCGCCAGAAGCCCGGACGGCGCTTTATGAGGGCGAGCGCGCCGAGGATGCAGACCACGCCGCCCGAGACGATCGAGAATTCAGTGGAAACCAGGGACGCGACGACACCGGACTCGACGTCGCCGAGACGCGGCCCTCCGGTGACGACCGCCATCTGAATCGACGAGATTCGGCTCCGAAACTCGTCAGTGATCGCGTTCTGCAGTATGGCGTTGCGCAGCACCGTCGAAATGACGTCGGTCGCCCCGGCGACTGCCAGGCACGCGAGTCCGATCCAAATCACGTGCACCAGTCCGAAGAGCGCCATCGCGCCGCCCCAGATCATCACGACCACGATCACGAGGCGGCCCTGACGATGAACCCGCGCGACCCATCCGGTCATGACGGCCATGACGATCGCTCCGGCTCCGGGCGCCGCGTACAGTAGGCCGAGCAGACGCGGTCCGCCGTGGTAGAGGGTCAACGCGACGGCGGGAAACAGGGCTCGCGGCAGACCAAAGACCGTCGCGTTCAGGTCGGCCAGGTACACGGCCTGGGCCGTGGCGTGGCGACGGACGTAGCGAAATCCGTCGGCGATGGCGTGCAGCATCGCGATCCCGGAATGCTCGCCCGTGGGCTTCAGGGCCGACATGAACATGGTCGCCACCGCCAACAACGCGAACGTCAGCGCGTCGATCCAGTAACACGCGGAGAGACTGACGCTCGCGAGCAGCACGCCGGCGAACGCCGGACCGGCGACTGCGGCGGTGTTCACCGCGATCTGGTTGAGCGAATACGCGGCGACCCACTGATCAGATTTCAGCAGGCGTGGAATCGTCGCCATCCGAAGTGGTGAGACGAATCCTGCGGCGCCGGCCGCGACGGCAGCGAGCGACAAGAGCAGTGCGAAGTGCCCGTGAGCGCTGAGCGCGTTGAGGGCGAGTCCGATACTCACGGCACCTTGGAAGAACGAACTGACGATCATGAGCGTGCGCTGATCGATGCGGTCGCCGAGCGCGCCACCCCAGAGCGAACCAGCAATGAGGAACGGCAGTTGGATGAGACTCGCCATTCCCACCCAGAGACTGGAGTGCGTTTGGCGGTACACCTGGTAGGGCACCGCGACGACGGTGAGGTTACTGCCGAGTAGAGAAATGACCTGTCCGAAGAAGAGGAAACGGAAGTTTCTGCTCGCGCGCAGGGGACTGACGTCGACGAAGAGTCTGGACATCCCATTTATCGTACGGGGGTAAGGTTTCGAAGAAGGTCGTGGAGAGGGAGGGTCGATGATCGACGAGCAACTTGTCCAGTTACTCACTCCCGAGGGCGAGCGGATCGCGAGCGCCGAGTACGAGAGTTCGTTGGACGGCGACGAGATCCTCGGCTTCTACCGTGACATGGCGATCGTGCGTCGGATATGCAACGAGGCGACGTCGCTGCAGCGTCAAGGTCAACTGGCGCTGTGGGCGCCGGTCCTTGGTCAAGAGGCCGCCCAGATCGGCTGCGGCCGCGCACTGGAGCCTTCGGACTTCACGTTTCCCTCCTATCGCGAACACGGCGTCGCCTGGTGTCGGGGTGTGCCGCCCGAGGACATGCTGCGCATCTTCCGAGCGGTCACCAACGGCGGGTGGGACCCCCAGCGCTACCGCCATAACGTGCCGACGGTGGTGCTCGGCAACCAGGCGCTGCACGCGGTGGGCTACGCCATGGGCGTCCAGCGTGACGGCGCCGAAGAGGCCGTGATGACGTTCTTCGGTGACGGCGCGTCGAGTCAGGGTGACGTGCTCGAGTCCTTCGTCTGGGCCTCCTCGTTTAACGCCCCGATCGTCTTCTTCTGTCAGAACAATCAGTGGGCGATCTCCGAGCCCTCCTCGCTGCAGACCAAGATCCCGCTGTACCACCGCGCCCAGGGCTTCGGATTCCCGGGCATTCGCGCCGATGGTAACGACGTG
>JADGOK010000191.1 GCA_017882985.1 Acidimicrobiales bacterium | reverse complement strand
GGCGGTGTCCGCACGCTTCAGCGAGCAGAGTCCGACCGAGAACATTGCGGACCGGGCCAGTGCGTACGGCGTACCCGGGGTTATCGTTGACGGCCAAGACGCGGTGGCGGTTTACGAAGCCGTCAAGGAAGCGGTGGCGCGAGCACGATCCGGCTTGGGTCCGACATTGATCGAAGCCAAGACACTCAGGATTCGAGGTCACTACGAGGGTGATCGCCAGAAGTACCGCGATGACATCACGCTCGGACTCGACGTTCCCCGCGACCCGATCGATCTGCTGCGTAAAGACGTCCCCGCCGACGTGGCGGATCAATTGGACAACGACGCTCGCGAAGAAGCCGAGACCGCTCTCGCGTCGGTGCTCGCGTCGCCTCGCGCCGATGCGTCGATCATCTACAAGGACGTGTGGACGTGACGACGCAACCAGCTGCGCCAGGAACGCTGACGAACGGCGTGTCGACGATCAACTACGCGATGGCCATCAATCACGCCATGGCCGAGGAGATGCGTCGCGACAGTCGCGTATGGCTGCTCGGCCAAGACGTGGGACGCATGGGTGGCGTCTTCGGCGTGACCCGTGGACTGCTCGACGAGTTCGGCCCGTTGAGAGTCCGCGACACCGCCATTAACGAGACCTTCATCGTCGGCGCCGCCGCCGGCGCCGCAATGACGGGAACCATTCCGATCGCTGAACTGCAGTTCGCCGATTTCATGCTGATCGCGGGAGATGAGATCTTCGGGAAACTAGCGAAATGGCGTTACATGCACGGCGGCCAACTTTCCTTGCCCGCGGTCGTGCGCGTCCCGACCGGTCTCTTGGGAGGTGTCGGCGCAGAGCATTCCCAGAGCCTCGAAGTGTTCTGCATGCACGTGCCGGGGCTCAAGGTGGTGCTCCCATCAAACGCGGCCGACGCGAAAGGACTCCTCAAGACCGCGATTCGAGACCCGAATCCCGTCATGTTCTTTGAACACAAGGGGCTCTACCGCGTCAAGGGCGAAGTCCCCGACGACCCCGAGTTCCTCGTCCCCTTTGGCGTGGCCGCGATCAGACGGCGAGGCGATGCGCTCACCGTGGTCGCGACGGGAATGATGGTCGACCGGTCATTGGCGGCGGCCGAACAACTGGCGAGCGAAGGTCACGAGGTTGAGGTGATCGATCCCCGGACGCTGGTGCCCCTGGACATGGACACGATCCTTGAGTCCGTACAGCGCACCGGGCGGGCGATGATTGTCCACGAGGCGGTGCGCACGGCGGGCGCGGGCGCCGAAATCGCGAGCCGGATCAACGAGGAACTGTTCTTCGCCCTTGACGCACCCGTGTGGCGCCTCGGGGCGATTGACACGCCGATTCCGCAGGACCCGGAGCTCGAGCAGCTCTGTATTCCGCAGGTTGAAGGTATTGCCGAAGCAATGCGTGGGCTCATCGCATTGTGAGCGACGAAGTGGGGGGACATTACAACATGAAGACGACGCAGAACGGCAGAGCAAACGTGCGATTCTGGGACACTTTGACAGAAGCCGAAGAGCGACGCGATGAGTTGCGCGCGAGAGCGAAGCGTGAGGCGCCGCGACGATGAGGTATCTCCAAATTCTTGTCAACGGTCTCGTCACCGGAAGCATCTACGGCCTCGCCGCACTGGGATTCAACCTCATCTACGGCACCACGAAGATCTTTCACGTGGCGTACGGCTCGGTGATCATGATCGCGTTGTACTTCGTCACGTCGATCTCGCTGAGCGGAACGTCGGTCTATTGGGCGGTCCTCGTCGGGCTGGCGATCGCGTTCGCGCTCGGCGGTCTTGTCTACACGGTGTTGTACTCGCCGCTCGAACGGTTGGGCCGCAATAGAACGACCATCTTCATTGCGGCGCTGGGTTTGGCGACGTTGATAGAAGCCGTGATTCCTTGGGTCTACGGTCCTCAGCCGTTGACGTTCAACCTTCCCAGTTTGAACACTGTCGTCTTCATCGGAAAGATCGCGATCAGTCCACTCGACATCGCGGCGATCGTGGCGGCGCTCGTACTTTCCTTGACCTTGTGGGCGGTGATCAAGTGGAGTGTCGTCGGACGCCAACTGCGTGCCATCACGTCGAACGTCGAACTCGGCAGCGTGATGGGGATCCGTCGCGGCGTCATCATCGGAAGTGTCTTTGCCGTCGGAACGGCGATTGGCTTCATTGGCCTGACGATGCAGTCGATGTCGAGTTCGGTCACCCCCGTGGTCGACGTCACCTATACCTTGATCGCCGCGATGATCGTGCTCGGTGGGGGAGCCGGCAGTTTGGTGGGATCGTACATGATCGCCCTTGCCTGGGGGATCCTGCAAAATGGCATCACGCTCTGGGTCAGTGCCGACTGGGCGACCGTCATTGTCTACCTGGCATTTCTCACTCTCATCCTCGTGCGCCCGCTCGGTCTGATGACTTCGACCTCGAGGAGGATGCTGTGACCTACATCATTCAAACCATCGTCATCTACAGCCTCACCTACAGCATCGCGGTCCTGGGTCTGTCGTTCGTCGTTGGCTACGCCCAGATATTCGTCCTCAGCCAAGCCGCGATCTTCGGTGTCGGGTCATTCACGTACGCCGTGCTCGCGGGCCGAAATATTACGACCGATCTGTTGTTGGTCATCCCCATCGCGATGGTCATTGGTGGCGCGATGTCCTTGGTCACGGGCCTGCCACTCTTGCGCCTCGGAGGGGACTATTACATCGTCGCCTCGTTGGCGTTCCAGTACGTGATCGTCCAGGGACTGGTGAACTGGACGTCGCTGTCTGGCGGTCCCCCGGGACTGTTCGCCTTTCCTTCCCCCACGATTCTCGGTTGGTCCATCTCTTCCAACATGGACTTCATCTACGTCTTGGTGCCGATACTCATCCTGGCGCTCGGCTCACTTTTGTGGGTTCGACGAATGCCGTATGGCCGAGCCCTCGTTGCCATGGCCGATGACGAGGTCGCGCTCGCGGCGGGCGGGGTGAAGGCCGACGCGCTGCGCGTGAGTGTGTTCGTACTGGCCGGCATCCTCGCCGCCGTCGCCGGCGTGTTGTTCACGTCGTTCCTGGACGTTGCCTCACCGGGCGACTACGGCATCACCGAATCCATCTTGATGATAACCATGGTGCTGGTCGGTGGCGCGCGATCGCTGATTGGGCCGTTCATCGGTGCCGTCATTCTCGCGAGTCTTCCCTACTGGTTGAACCTCGTGCACTGGTCGGTCTATATGACGGGAGTCATCACCGGCGTACTTCTGCTGCTCGTGGCGTTCTTCTTGCCCGATGGCGTCGCTGGGATTGCCAACTCAAGCATTCGCCGTCTCGCTCGTTCACGCAGCAAGGTCAGACTGATCTCGGCCGAACAGAGTGCGGGAGACACGTGATGCCCGACGTTGCCAGGGACGCACTCGACCCCGGAGAGGAGGCGCACGCCCTCAGCCCCGTGAAGACGGAGTCGCATCTCGTCGATCGCGACCTCTACAAGAGTTTCGGCTCCCTCGAAGTCGTGAGCGGATTTCACCACGAACTCCAAGCGGGCGTCGTGACGGGACTGGTC
>JADGOK010000190.1 GCA_017882985.1 Acidimicrobiales bacterium | reverse complement strand
GGGACTCAACTGGCTCCTCGACGCGACCTGTCTGTAGGTCTTCATCTGGGCCTTTGGTCACGCGATCTCACCCATTGACCTGCTGGTCGCCTACGGACTCGCGAACGTGCTCGCCGCTATTCCAATCACGCCCGCCGGACTCGGCGTCGTCGAGGGCGTGCTGATCCCGACGTTGGTTGGCTTCGGTGTCCCGCACAGCCAGGCGATCCTCGCCGTCATCGCCTACCGTCTGATCAACTTCTGGCTGCCCATCCCTATCGGGGGCGTGGCCTACGCCAGTCTGCAGTGGCGACGGAGCGTCGAACCTACATCGGCGCCAGCGAGCGAGCACGGCTCAGCGCGCGACGCTTGAACTCCTGTTGCGCAGAGAAATCATTTACCGACTGCAGTCGGCGCCAACGGCGATCCGTGCCGAGCACCCAGGTGAAGCGATCATCGCGCCACGTGATCTCGAACGCTTCGATGAGATCACTCTGTAGTCGGGGATCCTCGATCGGCACGGTGACTTCAACGCGCCGATCGAGGTTGCGCTCCATGAGGTCCGCGGAGCCCAGAAAGATTGAAAAGTCTGCGTCGCCTTCGCGGCCGAAAATGAAAACACGAGAGTGCTCGAGGAACTCGCCGACGAGGCTGTGGACCGTGATGTTCTCCGAGAGGCCCGCCACGCCTGGTCGAAGACAACAGAGTGTTCGCACTTCGAGACGAATCTCCGCGCCCGCGCCGCTCGCTTCATAGAGCGCGTCGATGATCGTCGGATCGGTCAGTCCGTTCACTTTCATCGAGATCTTGCCCTCGCGCCCCAGATCACGTTGGCGATTGATCAATTCGACGATGCGCCCACGCGTCTCGGTAGGGCTCACGATGATTTTGCGGTAGTCGGCGTGTCGAGCGAAACCGGTGAGAAAATTGAAGAGTTCCCCGATGTCGTGGGTGATATCGGGGTCACACGTCAGCAAACCAAAGTCCTCATAGTTTCTCGCGGTCTTGGAGTTGTAGTTACCGGTCGCCACGTGCACGTAGCGCGCGGTGCTCTCGCCCTCGTTGCGCACGACGAGGGCGGTCTTGGAGTGCGTCTTTAAACCCACGATGCCGTAGACGACGTGCACGCCCGCGTCCTCGAGCGCCTTGGCCCATTCGATGTTGGCCGCTTCGTCAAACCGAGCCTTCAATTCCACGAGAGCGACCACCTGCTTGCCCCGCTCGGCGGCGCGAATGAGTGAACCCACGACCGGAGAGTCACCCGACGTGCGGTACAGCGTCTGCTTGATCCCCACGACCTTCGGGTCATCGGCCGCTTGGGCGATGAACATCTCCACTGAGTCGCTAAAGGACTCGTAAGGATGGTGCAGCAGGATGTCCTCGGCGCGAATGGCCGCGAAGATGTCACCCACGTGATCACCCTCGAGCAAACGTGGCGGGGTGAGTGGCGACCACCCCTCTCCCTTCAAGTCGGGCCGGTCCATTGCGTAAAGACTCCACAGGTCGTGCAGTCCCAGCGGGGCGTCGGTCACGTAGACGTTCGAGCGGTCGAGTTCGAGCTGATCGACGAGGAGTTCGAGGAAGTCCTCGGACATGCCGCTTTGCAACTCGACCCGCAGTGCCTCGCCGAAGCGACGTCGGCGCAGTTCGACCTCGAGTGCGACGAGCAGGTCGTCGGCCTCATCCTCTTCCAGCGCAAGGTCCGCGTTGCGCGTCACGCGAAAGAGATCGGCTCGGCCAATCGTCATGCCGGGAAAGAGTTGGCCGAGGTTGGCCATGATCAGGTCTTCGAGCAGACACCAACGGTTTGATCCCGCCGGGAGGAACCGAGGAAGTGAGTTGGGCACCTTGACTCTGGCGCTGCGCTCCTCACCCGTCGTCTCATCGACGACTGACACGGCGATGTTGAGCGACAAGTTCGAGATCATGGGAAAGGGATGGCCCGGGTCGACGGCCAAGGGTGTCAAGACCGGGTACACGTGCTCGTCGAAGTAGGACGTGAGATTCGCACGCTCCACGTCGTCCAACTCGACGTAGCGCACCACCGCGATGCCGCCGTCCGCCAGTTCGGGCAGGAGCGAATCGAGCACGATGCCGTCTTGGCGTTCGACGAGTGACGTGACGCGTTCGCGAATCGCGACGAGTTGCTGGCGAGGACGGATGCCGTCGACCGAAGGCGTCTGCACGCCGGCCGCGACCTTGTCCTCGAGACTGACGACACGGACCTGGAAGAACTCGTCGACCATGTCGGCAAAGATCGCCACGAACTTGAACCGCTCGAGAATGGGCAATTGCTGGTCCTCGGCCAGATCGAGCAATCGGGCGCCGAATTCGAGTCGAGAGAGTTCTCGACTCGAGAACCGCTCGGGCCCAAAAGAGACAAGATCGACCGCCACGGTGTTACGACCCTTTCCCTATCAATAGAAGTGCTGCGCACTATCGTACGACTACTCTTGATTCGTGGCGAAGCACGCGAGCACTAAGTTGTCTCCCGCCAAGCAATTCCCCGTCGAGAAGGCGTCCAAGTCGCGCTCTACCGAACTTGGTTTGATGGTTCTCGCTTGGTTGATCGTGACGTCGTTCTACATCCTCGCGTCACTCGGCGCCAAGGGCAAGATTCCCCCCACCCTCTGGTCATTCCTCGGGGTCATCGTGGCGATCTCACTGATGCTGCACGTCGCGATTCGCCACTACGCCCCGCGCTCCTCGCAGATCCTTCTGCCGGTCGCGACCCTCCTGAACGGTATTGGCTACATTGAGATCGCCCGATGGAATCCACCGCTGGCCAAGTACCAAGCGCTGTGGTTCTTCATCAGTGCCCTCGGGGTCATTATCACCTTGAGGCTCGTTCGAAGTGTCCGCGACCTCGACCGCTACCGTTACATGACGTTGGTCGCCGCCATTGCGTTACTGCTGATGCCCCTCATTCCGCACTTCGGCGAGAAGATCAATGGCGCGAGACTCTGGGTCCATCTCGCCTCGATTTCCTTCCAACCGGTCGAGATCGCCAAGATCCTCCTGGCGTTCTTCTTCGCGTCGTACTTCGCCGCGAATCGCCAGCTTCTCTCGACACCGACCCAACGCATCGGACGTTTCCTGATCGTTCCGCCCAAGACCCTGTTACCGATCCTCTTTGCGTGGGGCTTCGCGATCGCCATCCTCGGTGCGGAGAACGACATCGGTTTCGCCCTGTTGCTCTTCGCCCTTTTCCTCTCGCTCCTGTGGGTCACGACAGGGCTGAAGACCTACGTGGTGTTCGGCATCGGACTCTTCGCCGGTGGCGGGTTCGTGGCGGCGAACTACTTCAGTCAGATCCACCAGCGCATCAGCCTCTGGCTGGATCCGTGGTCCCCGGTGCACTTCGCCTCCTCGCACCAGTTGGCCTACGGATGGTTTTCCTTGGCCGCGGGAGGTATGACGGGTACCGGACTGGGCCTCGGCCAATCTGGGACCGTCCCGTTCATCACGACCGACATGATCTTCTCCGCGGTTGGTGAAGAGTTGGGCTTCATCGGCCTCATCCTCGTCATCTGCCTGTTCGTCGTGTTCGTGGCCGAAGGGTTTCGCATCGC
>JADGOK010000189.1 GCA_017882985.1 Acidimicrobiales bacterium | reverse complement strand
CTGCACGTCAACCCCTCACAGTTCGACTGCTACTACTTCGCGCCCCAGAAGTCCTTCGCCTCCGACGGCGGACTCTGGCTCGCGATCTGCTCACCGGCCGCGATCGAGCGCATCGAGACCCTGGCGGCGTCGGGTCGCTGGACGCCCGCGTTCTTGGACTTGAAGATCGCGCTCGACAACTCACGGCTCAATCAGACCTACAACACGCCCGCGCTCGCGACGATCCACCTCCTCGCGTCCCAGCTCAAGTGGATGAACGACAACGGCGGACTGAGTTTCTCCGCCGGTCGCTCACGCACGTCCGCCGAGACGCTCTACACCTGGGCCGAAGCGTCGGACTTCGCGACGCCGTTCGTGCAGAACCCGGCCGAGCGCAGCAACGTCGTGGGCACGATTGACTTCAGCGACGAGGTCGACGCGACGACGGTCGCCAAGATCCTGCGCGCCAATGGCGTCGTCGACACCGAGCCGTACCGCAAACTTGGGCGCAATCAGTTGCGCATCGCGATGTTCCCGAGCATCGATCCCGAGGACGTCGCCTCCCTGTGCGCCAGCATCAACTACGTCGTGGGAAACCTCTAGTCACCGGCGACCCGAGGGACTCGCTCGCCACCTCGCTCGTGCTCGGGCTGGGTCGACGACGAACTGCCCTGCGTGACCCGCGCGGTCGTCACCGTCGCCCGCCGCGGATCACTCGGTAACTACGATGTCGGGCGTTGTATACAGAATGAATACGATTAGGTGGCAGTGCTGCTCACCGTCCGGAGCAATACGGTCGTCCACAATAAACCGGGAACTCCGGTACTAAAGTGAGAATAGCGGGGGGCCGTTGCGGACGGAGAATCCATCGCAGTGGAGTTCCGCGGGGGGTAGTTCGTGGGTATCTTGGACGAGGCCGCTCTCTCTGCTTGCCAACTTCTCGAGGCACTGCCCAGCGCGATCGCGATCGTCGATCCCGAAGGCGCGATCATTGACCTCAACAGCCGGCTCACGACCATGACCGGTTTCACCCGCGAAGAACTCCTGGGTCAGAGTGTCAGATTCCTCGTCCCGCCGTGGAACGCCGAGAGGCACCTCTCGGTCATTCGCGATTTCATGGCCAATCCGGACCCTTGGCAAACGTGGACCGATCAGGATCTCTCCATTGCGCGAAAGGACGGTGGCGAACTCGCCGTCAGTTTCGCCCTATCGAGAGTCACCTTGAACGAGATGCCTCTCGTGGTCGTGGCCATTCGCGACAACAGCGCGCAGAAGCAGGCGGAGTCGGCGCGTGCGGACGCCGAGGTGCAGGCTTCATTGCTGAGAGCCGCCGCCGAGGTGGCCCTCGCCGAGAGCGAGCAGCGGTTTCGCTTGGCCTTCGAGAACAACATGGCACCGATGGTCTTCAGTAACCTCGACGGCGGCATCATTGCGGCCAACGACGCATTCTGCAAGATGGTGGAGCGAGATCGTGACGAGTTGATCGGACACAATTCCGACGTCTTCACGGGCGAGGCCGATCGCGGCGTCACCGAGATCGTCTATCAACGCATGAACGCCGGCGAACTCGCGGACCATTGCTACGTCAAACGACTCACCCACAAGAGCGGTCGAATTGTTGACGTCGAAGTGTCCATCGCTCCGGCGCGAGACGACGACGGCACCACCCTCTACTACGTCTCTTCCGTTCGCGATATCTCCGCACAGGTGCGCAATGAGAGAATTCTCACCGTTCTCGCCGCGGTGAACAAGCCCGCTTTCTCGGCGACCGACGAGCTCCAGATCCTCCAACAACTCTGCGATGCTCTCGTGAGTGAAGGTGAGTACGCCCTCGCCTGGGTTGGCGTCAAGGACCGGTCGAGCGATGGGGACGTCAAGATCTTCTGTGCCGCCGGAGAGACCGACTATCTCTACGAAGGCATCGTGTCAACATCGGAATTGCTGCCCAACGGCATGGGGCCGACCGGGACGGCCTTTCGATCCGGTGTCCTCCAAGTCGCCAACGACTTGAAGACCGAAGCGGACTACGACCTCTGGCGCGATCGCGTCACGCAGTACGAGTTCCGATCCGCGATCGCGATTCCGAACAGGTCCGAGTCGCCCTCGGGCGTCCTCAGCGTCTACTCCAAGGACCGCTTCGCGTTCGACGACGTCGTCGTGAAGGGGCTGGAAGAAGTGGTCCTCGAAGCCAAGATCGCGATCGCCCACGTGCGGTCGATTCGAAAGACCGAACGGGCACTCGAAAGCACCGCCGCCGCCATGTTCACTCTCAAGGAGGCTGAGGAGAGATTTCGACTCGCCTTCGAGGACAACATGTCCCCGATGGTCTTTAGCGACCTCGACGATCTCGCCATCGCGGTCAACGACGCATTCTGCGACATGGTCGGCTTCACCAGAGAGGAGCTCCTCGGCCACGATTCGCGGCAGTTCACGTACCCCGACGACATTGGTATCACCGAGCGAACGCATCAACTGCTCGTGCACGAGGAAGCGAGTCAGCTGCGCTACACCAAGCGCTACCTGCGGAAAGATGGCCGGGTGGTGCTCTCGGAGGTCTCGCGGTCGGCGGCCCGCGACGACGCCGGTAACACGCTCTACTTCGTCTCATCCGAGCGCGACATCACCGAGCAGAGTGCGCTCACCGCACAACTGCGCCACCAGGCAATGCACGACCCGCTCACTGGTCTCGCCAACCGGGCGCTCTTCGAGAATCGTCTGATCCAGGCGAACGCCCGAGTCGCGCGACAAGGAGGCTACGGCGCTGTACTACTCGTCGACCTCGATGACTTCAAGGGTGTCAATGACACGTTCGGGCACTTGGTCGGCGACCAACTACTGATCGGCATCGCGCGACGGCTGGAACTCGTGACGCGCGCCTCGGACACGCTCTGTCGCCTCGGCGGCGACGAATTCCTCTACCTCGCCGAAGGACTTTCCTCGCCGAACGAGGCCGACGACGTGGCCGTGCGGCTCATCGAAATGCTCGCCGAGCCGTTCATTCTGAACGGGATCGAGTTGTCCCAGCACGCGAGCATGGGTGTGGTTGTCTTTGACGGAACAAGTGCGCTGCACAACGAGAGCATCCAAGAGGCCGACGTCGCCCTGTACGAAGCCAAGCGACTGAAGAGGGGTCGACACGTTGTCTTTGACCCGAGCATGCGTCAGGACGCCATGAGTCGTTTCTCACTGGTTCAAGAGCTCCGCCAAGCCTGCCTCGGCGGCGAACTCACGATGCACTACCAGCCGATCGTCGACCTGACCACGACGGACATCGTCGGTTTCGAGGCGCTCATGCGTTGGCATCATCCAGAACAGGGCTGGATCCCTCCGAACGTGTTCATTCCGCTCGCCGAACAGAGTGAACTCATTCTCGATCTGGGAGTGTTCGCGCTCCACGAAGCCATCGCCGCCGCCAGCCGATGGGAGGTGCCGCCCAACACGGCGCGAGCGCCCTTCGTCACGGTCAACCTTTCGGCGCACCAGTTCCACAGTTCCGGGCTGGTCTCGATGATTGAGGACGAACTGGCGGCGAGCGCACTCGCGCCGGAGCGACTCGTCATCGAGATCACCGAGACGG
>JADGOK010000188.1 GCA_017882985.1 Acidimicrobiales bacterium | reverse complement strand
GGCGTGGGCGGTGCGCCGCCTCGAGCGTTACCACGGCGTCGAGACCGCCGTCGGCGAGTGGCTGGCGACGCACGAGCCCGCCCACGAGGTCGAACTCGCGCAGGTCTCGGCGTGGAGCTGCGCGCACGGGGTCGAGAGGTGGCGCAGCGACTGCGGATGCGTGACCGGCGAAGAACCGGGCTTTCAGCTGACGTGGCGTCGGCCGCTGCGTGAGGCCCTCGACTGGCTGCGCGGTGAACTCGGTGGTGCCGTTGACGAGCGACTCGCCCAATTGGTCCGCTCGAGCGACGAAACGCTACGCGACTACGGCGAGGTCCTTTCGGGCGCGGTCGATCCCGCGTCCTTCGTCGCGGCCCACGCGCGCGAAGAACTGAGTGACGAGGCGACGATTCAGGTCCTCGAACTGTGCGAGGTCGAGCGCAACCTGCTCTTCGCCTTCACCAGCTGCGCATGGTTCTTCGCCGACCCGGCCGAGATCGAGACGTCGATCGTGCTGCGCTACGCCAGCGTCGCGCTCGAGATCGCCCGGCGCGTCCTCGACGTCGACCTCGAGTCGGCGTTCGTCGAACGCCTTCACGACGTCGCCTCGATTCGTCCCGGTGTCTTTGGCGCCGAGCTGTGGCGACGGGCCTGCGAGGGGTACCGCTTCAGTGACGCCTCGGTCGCGGCGGGCTTTTGTGCCGAGCAGTTGGCCTGCGGCGAAGGAGCACGCCTCCAACGGGGCTTCTGGCGCGCCTCGCTCGGCTGGCCCGGTGATCGCGGGGGTTCTCGTGACGTCGTCGTCACGAATCAGTCGACGACGCGCACCAGCACCTTTCGCGTGCGGGCCGTGCGTTCGGGCGTCCTCGGGGTGCAGGTGGAAGTGGCCGCCGCGAACAGCGTGCGTCGTTTTCGCCTGGTCGACCTCGGCGCCGACGTGGTCGCTCGGGTCGTCACCGCGTGGTTGGTCGAACAAGGTAGCGAGGACTTCGCCCTGGCGCTCGATCTGCTCGCCGCTGACCTGCTGGAACGTAGCGCCGATGACGACGACGTGACGGCGCTGCTGGCGCTCGCCGGCGTGGCGCGGTACGTGTCGCCGGCGAGTGAGGGATCGATCCGCCGGGCCCTCACCGCGCTCACCAACCAGGACCTGAACTCTTTTCAAAGTGAACGACTGGCGCCACTCGCGCGGGCGGTCGGTCTCGACGTCACGCGGGCCGACTCGTGAGCGCCGGCGCTGGCGTCTAGATTCATAGGATGAATAACGCGTACGACGGATCGCGCGACATGCGCCGGGCGATCGATCGCCTGGCTCGACGACTCCCCGAGCCCCTCGAAGACCTCGCGTGGATCTCGTACAACTACCTGTGGTCCTGGACCCCGGGTGGCAGCGAACTCTTTCGCAGCATTGATAACTACCGGTTCGTCCAGGCCGGACAGAACCCGGTCCGATTCCTCTTGAACCTGCCCGAGCGCGATCTGCTGCGCGCCGCGACCGACCGCAACCTGCTCGTTCGACTCGGCGAACTCGCCGAGCGCATGGAGCAGAGCCTCGCTCGGCCCACCAATCACGTGGTCTCGAGCGGTTCGGTCGCCTTCTTCTGTGCCGAGTTCGGCATCCACCCCTCACTGCCCGTCTACTCGGGCGGACTGGGCGTCTTGGCCGGTGATTACCTGAAAGAAACGTCCGATCAGGCGCTCGACGTCGTCGGCATGGGACTGCTCTACCGGCGCGGGTACCTGCACCAGCGCATGGACCTCTCGGGATGGCAGCACGAGTTCTGGATCGAAGTCAACACGGACCAACTGCCCGCCGTGCGGGTGCGCGGCGCCGACGGCCTACCAGTGCGGATCACGGTGCCGGTCTGGGAGGGCGAACTCGCCGCCCACGTGTGGCGTGTCGACGTGGGGCGCACTCCCCTCTTCCTGCTCGACGCCGGACTCGAGGAGAACAGCCCCCTCGAGCGCTGGGTCACCTCGCGGCTCTACGAGGGTTCCCCGGAGATCCGTCTCGCCCAGTACGCGCTGCTGGGCATCGGGGGCGTTCGCGCGCTCGACGCGATGGGTATCACGCCCGGCCTGTTCCATCTCAATGAGGGTCACCCGGCCCTCGCCTCGCTCGAGATCGCCTCGCGCGTCGCGAAGTCACGCGGCGGCGACGCCGAGGGGCTCGCGGCGCTGCTCGCCGAGGGCCGCGAACGCTTTGTCTTCACGACCCACACGCCGGTGCCGGCGGGTAACGAGACCTACGACCCCGAGCAGTTCTTCTCCGTACTCGGCCGTTCGGTCGACGAGATGGGACTCTCGCGCGAACAACTCAGCGCGCAGAGTCGCGTGGACGAAGGAGCGGCCGATGAGCCGCTCGGTTTCTCGCCGCTCGCGATCCGCTGTTCGAGTTCGACCAACGCGGTGAGCCAGCGTCACGGCGAGGTGGCGCGCGCCATGTGGAATCCCCTCTTTGCTGACAAAACGGTCGACGACGTGCCGATCACGCACATCACCAACGCGGTTCACTTGCCCACGTGGATGGCGCCTTCGATGCGGCGGCTCCTGACGACGTTCCTCGGCGCCAACTGGGAGCGCCACACCAGTGACCCCGCGCTCTGGCGCCAGATCGACGAGATCCCTGACGTCGACCTGTGGCAGGCGCGTTGCGCGCTGCGCCAGCAGCTCGTCGAGATGGTCCGACGCCAAGTCGTCGTCGACCGCCTGGCGCGCGGTGAGGACGTCGCCCTCGCCGAATCGGCCTTCGACGCCTTCGACCCCAACCTGCTCACCATTGGCTTCGCCCGGCGACTCGCCACCTACAAGCGTCTCGACCTGTTGTTCTACGACGTGGATCGCCTGCGCACCATCATCGACCACGAACAGGGCGCCCAGTTCATCGTGGCCGGCAAGGCCCATCCGCTCGACAACGATGCCAAGGAGGTCGCCCGCAACATGTTCACGGTGAAGCGCGGTCTCGACCTGCCCAACCGCGTCGCGTTCTTGGAGGACTACGACCTCAGCGTCGCGCCGACGTTGGTCGCGGGCTGTGACCTGTGGCTCAACCTGCCTCGCCCGCCGCTCGAAGCGAGCGGCACGAGCGGCATGAAGGCGGCCCTCAACGGCAGCCTCAACCTGAGCGTGCTCGACGGGTGGTGGTGCGAGGGCTACGACGGACAGAACGGATGGGCCATCGACGGCTCGGTGACCGACAATCCGCAGTTGCAGGACGAACACGACGCCAAAGCCCTGTACGACCTGCTCGAGCACGAAGTGAAGCCGCTCTTCTTCACCCGCGACGCGAACGGGATCCCGGTGGGTTGGCTCGCGCGCGTGCGCTCGTCACTGCGTAGTCTCGGCCCGATGTTCAGTTCGCAGCGCATGATCAACGACTACGTCGAGCAGATCTACCGACCCGGTCGGCCCTACTGAAAACACGTGCAAGAGTTGCGACGACGTCGTCGCAACGCGCTCACCGTCTTTCACGAGTGACGCCGCGGACGAGGCGGCGATGATCAGCCGAAGGCGAACTCGGGACGCAGCCCGGACTTGATCTCTAGTCGAATGAGGAACTGCGCGAGCGGCAGGTCCTCGGCGTG
>JADGOK010000187.1 GCA_017882985.1 Acidimicrobiales bacterium | reverse complement strand
TTCGGCGCGATACTGGCTCCCGCCGCGCTCGCGGCGCTGACGACCACGTTCGAGAATCCTAAGGAACGGGCCAAGGCGTTCGCCATCTACGGGGCCATTGGCGGATCGGGCGCGGCGATCGGCCTGCTGCTCGGCGGTGCCCTCACCCAGTGGGCGTCGTGGCGATGGTGTCTCTATATCAATCTCCTCTTCGCCGGCGTGGCGCTCGTCGGCGTCGCACTCTTCGTGGATTCGGGCAAGGGTGAACACCGCACCCGGCTCGACGTCCTCGGCACCGTACTCGGGAGTGGAGGGCTCTTCTTCGTCGTGTACGGCCTCGGCCACGCAGTCACGGCCAGCTGGTCTGACGAGTCAACCTGGGGCAGCCTCCTGATCGGCGGCGTGTTGCTCGCCTTCTTTGTCGGCTGGCAACGGCGTTCGGCGCATCCTCTCTTGCCACTGCGGCTGTTGCTTAATCGAACCCGCGGCGGATCGCTCGTGGCGTTGTTCATCACGAGCATTGGGATCTTTGGCATCTCTCTCTTTCTCGCGTACTACCTCCAAGGCACGCTGGGTTACTCGCCGCTGCGCACGGGCGTCGCCTTCTTGCCACTCGTCGGCGCGATCGCGTTCTCGGCCTCGCTCGCGAGTGCGCGTCTACTGGCCAAGGTAGGCCCCCGTCCGTTGGTGCCCGTCGGCATGGTGCTCGGCATGCTGGGCATGATCCTCTTTACCAAGTTGACGGTGCGGGCCGATTACCTCGGCAACGTCCTTCCGGGTCTCATCGTGACCGGTCTCGGGCTGGGCCTCATCTTCGCACCGGCGACGGCGAGCGCCACCGCGAGCATCGCGCGTCGCGACGCGGGCGCGGCGTCGGCGCTCGTGAACACGTCCCAGCAGATCGGCGGCTCGGTCGGCACGGCGCTGCTCAACACCATCGCGGTGACCGTCACCACGCGTGTGCTCCTTGAAAAGGTCCCCGTCGGCGTCGCGACGAAGTCGTGGATCGCGCAGGCGACGCTGCACGGGTACGCCGTGGCCTTCTGGTGGGCCGCGGGATTCTTCGGTTTCGGCGCGATTCTCACGTTCGCGCTCCTCGAGTCCGGGGTGCCCGAACTCGAGGGCGACGCCGTGCCGCTGCTCTAGATCAACGGCCAGGGATAGGGCGGCCAGTCGCGATTCTCGTCGGGCGTGGGGTACGAACTGCTCTCGACCAGGCCGTGCGCACGCATCTGGGCCAGAGCCAGTTCGTGCGGACTCAGCCAATCGGCGAGGTCACCACCGTCGCCCTTGGCGAAGTGGTCGAGTCGGTCGATCAGGTGCGACGCGACCGGTAGTCCCGCGTACTCCCAGACGACGGTGCGCAGTTTGTCCTCCTCGTGAAAACAGAGGCCATTGTCAATCGCCCAACAGCGCGTCCCGTCGTAGATGACGTGACCGGCCTTGCGGTCGGCGTTGTTCGCGACGACGTCAAAGGCGGCGAGCGCCGCGAACCAGTCGTGCAACTCGGGTCGCTCGCGCAGTGTGAAGTAGTGCTCGTCGAAGTCTTCTCGGACCCACCACTGCAGCGACCCGCTGCCGAAAGGGGCATCGTCGCGCGCGACCGTGGTGGGCACCAGGTCGGTGTCGAGCAGACGGTCGAGTTCATAGGCCGCGATCTCTCGTTTCCACAGACCGTCGGGAAAGTCCCACAGCGGACGCTCGCCGGCCTCGGCCTTGTAACAGGCCTGACCCGAAACGCCGTCGAGGGAGACGGTGACGAGTAGCGCCTGGTTGGAGGACCCCTGCACGCGCCCCTTGATCTCGATGTCACCCTTTAACAGCAGGTTGCGCTGGTCGGCCCGGTCCACGGCTACCTGATCGGAGGACGGTGTCCGTTGGTGCGCGGACAGTCGTGACCCTTGGCGTCGAGAGGTCCGCCGCAGAGTGGGCAGAGGGGTCGTCCCGCTTCGACGAGGCGCGCGATCGCGATGGCGAGGCCGCCAGCCCACTCCTTAGTGAGCGTCAGCTCGAGCACGTCGTCATCGTCAACCGATTCGAAGGTGACGTCGATCGACTCGTTCTCTTCGTTGAGTGCCACGGCGATGTCGCCCGCGTCGAAGTCCACCTCGTACTCGGGCTCGAGCGTGAAGTCCTCGGGGAGGTGACCCGATCGGCTGAGGTCGGCGATCACCTGGGCCAGCCACTGGGCCAGGGCGCTCAGTTGCAACTTTTCGCACTTGACGATCACGAGACGTCGGCCCTGGCGAGCCTGGAGCAGGAACAGGCGACTACCCACCTCGCCACGCACCCCGACCATGACCTTGTCGGGGTTGTCAAAGACGTAGTTCACGAGGGCATCAGATCGGCCAGTGTTCCCGTGTTGTTGACGCTCAAGACAATGGGCGTCGCGTTCGTGAAGGCGATCGCGCTTACCGAGCACGTCGAGATCACGGTTCGTTGGAAGAGGTCGAGCGGCACGCCCAGCGCGTAGGTGACGGCCGCCTTGATCGGGTCGGCGTGGCTGACCACGACGATCGTGCGGTTGCGGTGCCGCACGGCGAGTTTCTCGAGCGTCGTCCAGATCCTCTGCTGCATCTCGCTGAACGATTCGCCCTCGGGGAAGCGAAACGTGCTCGGCGCGTGCTGGACGGCCCGCCACTCGGACTTCTTGTAGAGCAGACTCAGTTTCCTTCCGGTCCAGGTGCCGAAGTCGCACTCGAGTAGCCCCCGGTCGGCGACGGCGCGCAGGTGAAGGGCCTTCGCGATCGGTGCGGCGGTCTCTCTCGTGCGCTCGAGTGGCGAAACGTAGAGCGCGACCGGTTTCTTGGTGATGTCGACGAGTCGCAGGGCGCCCGCGTCGGCTTGGGCGCGTCCACGCTCGGAGAGATGCAATCCCGGTGCGCGACCCGGCAGGACCGTGCCGGTTGTCGCCGTGGCACCGTGGCGCACGAGGAGAATCGTCGTGAAGGTGGGTCGAGACGCCATAAAACGACTCTAACGCCGGTCTAGGACGAGGTCAGCGGGATGCGGCGCGGTCCGGGCGTCGCGTCAGCGGGCCAACGCTTGCGCGACACCCGGGCGAGTTTGTGCAGCAACGCGACGGCGCCGGGATCGTCGTCGCCCGGTCGTGTCTCGATGAGGTTCGCCGTCTTCAGTGCGTCCATGAGCTGGCGACCCTGGTCGGTGCGAACGATCACGAGTGTCCAGTCACCGAAGGCGCCGATGCCGCCGGTCGAGATGTCGGCGTGTTCGGCCGCGAAGTCCGGACAAAGTGTGCAACCCTCGCGCGTGAAGGGGTGGGCTTCTTTCAGAGGGATCTCGTGGAAGGCCCCGTCGTTGGTCCAGATCTGAAAGACACCCTTGATGTTCATCTTCTTGATATCGGCGCGTTTGATGTCGTACTTCGCCTCGAACAGTCCTTCGAAGATGGCGTCGTCGAAGGTCTTTGAGCACAGAAGGCCGATCGTCAGACTGAGTCGGCGCGCGATCTTTCCGGCCTTGCGCGTTTGCATCGCTCCCGGCGCCGAGGCCATGCAGCCCATCCCCACGAGTGCGATCCTCTCGGCGCCACCCTCGGCGGCCTCGGGGTAGGCGAGCAGGTTGGCACTGTAGGTGTAGCGCGATCCGGCGGTC
>JADGOK010000186.1 GCA_017882985.1 Acidimicrobiales bacterium | reverse complement strand
ATTCGCGACGCGGCGATCGATGCCCTTTTGAAGGATCTCTGAGTTGGTGACGAAGACGTCGTCGCCCACCAGCTGAATCTTCTCGCCGAGTCGTTGGGTCAATGCCGACCAGCCGTCCCAGTCGTCTTCGGCCATTCCGTCTTCGATCGACACGATCGGATAGCGAGCCGCGAGATCGGCCCAGTAGTCCACCAGTTCCGCGCTCGTGAGTACTCGGCCTTCGCCCTCGAGATGGTACGCACCGTCGCGCCACAGCTCACTGGTCGCCGGGTCGAGTGCGATCGCGACGTCGCGTCCCGGCGCGCGCCCGGTCGATTCGATCGCTTCGACGAGTACTTTGACGGCCGTCTCGTTGTCGGGCAGGTCCGGCGCAAATCCACCTTCGTCGCCGACGGCGGTCGAGAGACCGCGCTTGGCCAACACGTCCTTCAGTGCGTGGTACGTCTCGCTACCCCACTGCAGCGCCTCAGAAAACGAGGCCGCGCCGATCGGCATCACCATGAACTCCTGGAAGTCAATGGAGTTCTTCGCGTGCACGCCACCGTTGACGACGTTGAACATCGGCACCGGCAGGACGTGGGCGTTGACGCCGCCGATGTACTGAAACAGTGGCAATCCGCTCTCCAGCGCGGCGGCCTTGGCGGTCGCGAGCGACACGGCCAGGATCGCGTTCGCGCCGAGACGACCTTTGTTGGCGGTGCCGTCGAGGTCGATCATCGCCATATCGACCGATCGTTGGTCGTTCGCGTCGTAGCCCTCCAGCGCGTCGTTGATCTCGCCGTTGACGTTGTTCACCGCCGTTCGAACGCCCTTGCCGCCCCACGCGGAGCCGCCGTCACGAAGCTCAACCGCCTCACGCGAACCGGTCGAGGCGCCCGAAGGCGAGATGGCCCTGCCCGAGGCGCCCGACTCGAGGTACACCTCGGCCTCAACGGTTGGATTGCCACGTGAATCAAGCAACTGGCGGCCAAGGACAATTTCAATCGCGCTCATCGCACATCTCCTCTAGGTCTGCTTTCAACGCTACTCGGCCCCATCGCTCATTCGAATCCGCGATCTTCACGCTCACGTATGTCATTCGCGAGCAAACGGGCCCGTTCGCGAAGAACGCCCTCGAGGTCCACGCCCGACCAACGCGCGGCGTCGAGCAGCGCACTCAAGACGTCGCCCCACGCCGCGTCGACGTCTGAAGACGACGATCCATCGGACGCCGGGTCGCTCGCGAAGTTGAGCGCACCCAGTGCACCGATCACGCGCCCTCGCGCGAGCTCACCGTCGTCGCGCGTCAGGTCGACGAGCGCAGCCTTACCCAAGAGCTTCGTGTACAGGCTGAGCGCCGGCAGTTGCCACGCGATGCCGTCGGTGACGCTGTCGCGCCCCTTCTCATCGCGCTTGAGCACTTCCCAACGAGTCGCCACCTCGTTCGCACCGCTCACCCGCACGTCGCCAAAGACGTGCGGGTGACGTCCGGTCAACTTGTCGCGTACGGCGTCGGCGATCGTGGCGAAGTTGAACAGACCCTCTTCGTCGCCGAGTTCGGCGTGGAAGATGATTTGAAAGAGCAGGTCGCCCAGTTCCTCTTGCACGTGATCAATCGCTTCGTCGCTCAGTTGATCACCCTCTTCGAGGCGCGCGAAAGTCTCCAGGGCGTCGAGGGTCTCGTACGCCTCTTCGAGCAGGTGGCGCGTCAACGACGCGTGCGTCTGTTCCTGGTCCCAGGGACACTCGCGACGCAGTCGACGCATGAAGTCCACGAGGTCGTCGGTCGCCTCGCCGGCCGTACGCAGTCCGTCGATCCACAGCGACGTGAGATGGTCCGCGTTCTCGAAGGTCGCGAGCTCGCTGGCGCTCAGGACCTTGATGACCTCGTCGGCAAGTCCCACGTGGTGCAGCACGATCACCTCGGTCGACGGGGGCAGACGGTCGGCGACGGTCGCGAGCACTTCGGGAGCGTAGGTCTGCAGCACCAGTAGCGGTCCCGGTCCTCGCAGTGGCTCGCTCGACGCGAGAGCGTCGACCACTCGAAGCTGCTCACTCATCGGGTCGCGTCCTAACGCGGCGCACACGACGTCGATGACCGAAACCGCGGGCTCACAGACGACCGAGACATCGGATCGTTCTCGCAGCAACTCAACGGTTCGTTCGGCCACGACCGGTGAACCGGGCACGGCGTAGACCACTTCGCCGTTGGGCGACGAGGCGGCGAGCGCGGCGAGATCGTTGGCAATCGCCGCGTAGAGCGCTTCGAATGACTCGGCGCGATCGTACCAGTCGTCGTAACTGGTCAGGTGCTCGAACGCGCCCGCGGCGGGATGGACGCGCGTGCGCAGTCGCACGACGGGTGACTCGTTGAGCAACGCGATCGTTCGCGTCGTGACGTGCTCCACGTCCCCGGGGCCCAGTCCGACCACGCGGACGATCGGCCTGGTCACTTATACGGGTGGGTGTTGGCCGTCGTGAGGGTCGAGGCGCCGTCCACGTCGTTCGACGATGGCACCGCCGGCGCGAACACGCTCGGTCCGGAACTGCTGAGTCCCCATCGACCGTACGCGGGGTCGACCGACACCGCCGCGTGACTGAGGATGGTCTGCTTCACGGTGTTCGCCGAACTCGCGTTCAGATTGCGAATATCCGAAAGGACCGCGCTCGAGGCGATGTTGAAGGGCGTCGTGCTGCGCTTGGTTGGCGCCACGTACAGCGCGTACGTCGTGCCGCTGATGGTGTCCGCAAGCGCGGTCGTGGGGAACTTGTTCAGCGCGGTCGTTGCCACGTCGGAACGAACCGCCGCGTAACTGGTCGACGTCGGCGAGTAGCAACCGTACGCGCCGCCCTTTCGACCGGACTTATCGATCGAGAACTTCTTCGCCAACGCCGCGACCGACGCGCCGGCGGACTGAGCCTTGGTGAAGGAGGTGACCAGGGACGGCGGAACCAGCGCGACACTGATGCAGATCGTGTCGTAGGACGCGCGGTGCGCTTGGTAGTACGTCTGCATGGACGCGAGGTTCAGTGGAATCGTGGAGTTGAGTTGACTCAACAGATAGAGCGACGATGCCTGGGCCGTGAGTTCAGCCGTACGCATCTCGCTCGGCATCGCGTCGAGCGCCTGGGCCGAAGTGCCGGGACAGTGGGAGGCGGCGGCTTGCGTCATTTCGCCCTCCAGTGAAGTGGTTGCCAACTTGAGCGCGGCGGCGTCGGGAATGTAACGAAACTTCGCACGAACAAACTGCACTATGGCGACCCCTTCGACGCGAAGGTTCGACCACGCCGCGGCGCCCGTCGCGGCCATCGACGCACCGCCGGCACCGTGCGTCATGCCGACCTGTGCGAGGTAACTGACGTAACACTGAAGATTCGGTGTCGCCGCGACGGCAGCGAGTTCGGAGCGGAACGTTGACGCCGAAAGGGTCGCACCGTCCACGTTGAGGCCCGAAGAAGCATTGCTGAGACCGAATGCGCCGGCGCCAACCAGGGCAACAACGAGCAGGACAACGAGACGACGCACTATCTCATGCTAGTGAGTATGGACTAGTCGCTCGGCGCCACCGCGAGGGTCTCGCGCAGCATCGCGAGCAACGCGGCGGGTGACGCGGCGTCGAGGGCGA
>JADGOK010000185.1 GCA_017882985.1 Acidimicrobiales bacterium | reverse complement strand
GAGGACGTCCTCAACGGTGGCGCCGTTGTAGAAGACGCCGGGGCTCGCCGCGATGTGCGCGAGCGAGTCCCACTGACTGGAGATCTGGGGAAAGTAGTCGTCGAGCACGTCGTCGAGATCCTCCACCCCCGCCGCGCCCCCGCCGCGCAGCACCCGGTGACGCGTTACCGATCTGGTGTCGTCGAGCGGGGGATCGAACTCGTCAGCGGCGGCGCTGAGCGCGAATACTGAACCTGCACGCACGAGACTGACGGCTTGACGCACCTCGTCAGCCCCGAGCAAGCTCAGTCGTCCGAGCACGTCGTGAGCGTCGGAAAGTCCCCAGGCGCTGCGCCCGCCTCCGGGTGCGCCGGGCAGGTCGTCGTAACGCGGGAAGCTCACGACGCGGGTGGGCCAATCTCGACGTGAGCCTCGCGTAGTTCCTCGAATGCAGCGTCGGTTGCGGACAAGGCCAGAGCCAGGTCGGCGTCGGTCATCGCCGCCGACACGAACCAGTTATGACGCGGGTGCAAGTAGACCCCGTGGCGCAACGCGGACGCGGCGAAGAGAGTACCGACGGCTCGGTCATCATCGCCGACGAAGCTGAGATAGGGCATCTGCACTGGACCGGTCTGGCGGATCGGGTAGCCCCAGTGCCGCGCCTGGGCATCGAGGCCGTCGCGCAACTGCGTTCCCTTCGCCACCATCGTGGCGACCGAGTCTTCGCGTTCGAGTACGTCGAGGGTCGCGAGACTGGCGGCCATGGAGACCGAGGAGCACCAGAATGACCCCGTCGTGAACAGCGTCTGGACCGGGGCGCGGTAGCGGTCGTTGCCGAGCACTGCCGCGAGGGCGTAGCCATTGGCGATTGCCTTGCTCCACGCGGAGAGATCGGGCTCCACACCGATTGGCTGCCAGCTGTGGCCGAAATGGAGACGAAACCCGCAGCGCACGTCGTCCAGGATCAACGCCGCCCCGGTCTCGTCGCAGAGTTGGCGCAGACCGCGCGCGAACGTCGGATCCACCAACTCCTGATCGAAGCCGGCGTCGTGACGGAACGGCGACACCAGGATCCCGGCCAGGTCTCCCGCCACGCTCTGTGCGGCGGCGCGCACGCTTTCGAGGTCGTTGTAGATGTAGCGCACGAGGTTCGCGTGGTCCTCGGCGGTCGTGCCCGCCTCGACCGGGGTGCACCACGGCGCGGCGCCGTGGTACGCGCCTTTGGCGACGAGGATCTTGCGGTGACCGGTCGCGGCTCGCGCGATAGTGCAACAGAGCGTCGTGGCGTCAGTGCCGTTCTTCTGGAACATCGCCCAGTCAGCGTGCGAGACGACCCCCACCAGTCGCTCCGCGAGTTCGACCATCCGCTCCGAGGGCCCGTTGAGACAGTCGCCGAGGGCGGCCTGTCGTGCCGCCGCTTCCTCCACCACCGGATGGCGGTGCCCGAGGATGACCGGCCCCCAGCTGTTCATCAGGTCGACGAACTCTCGCCCGTCGACGTCGACGACGCGCGCGCCCACACCGCTCGCCATGAACTGCGGGTAGTCAGCGGGCATATGTCCCATATTGAGGTGACCGAACATGCCGCCGGGAATGACTGCCTTCGCGCGGGCGCGAAGCGCTTGATCGTTCGGCCCCGAGACGCCACCCATCGCCTTCAGCTCATCGGTCGTACTCGTCACCATCGTCTCCCTTCACTACGTCAATCCAGTGCGTCAGCGAGCCGGAGGGCCGCCGACTGGGCGGCAGAGTCCTGTGAGAGCCCCGCCACCAACGTGCGGACTTGTTCGAGGTCCCTAATCCCTGCGTCCGAGCCGAGGCCGGACGCCACGAGACCACCGCAGACGGTACCGACCCACGCCGCCTCGACCGGTGTCGCTCCCGCGAGTAATCCGAGGATGAACCCAGCGTCGAACCCGTCGCCGCAGCCGGTCGTGTCGACGACGTTCACCTTCATCGCGGGAATCGCGGTGACGTGCGCTCCGTCGTCGATGAGACAGCCCTGCTCGCCCAGTGTGACGGCCACGCCACCGACACCGTGCGTGCGTACGACGGCCATTGCCGCCTTCAGTTCGTTCTCGCCAGCGAGCGTCCGCAACTGATCATCGTTGGGGAGGAACCAATCGACCTGGGCGAGCAAAGGGGAGAGTCGATCGAGTTCGTCCGTGTCGCCATTTCGCAGGACGTCCATGGTGACAATCGTCGACGGCCCCTTGTTCTCGGCGAGAAAGTCAGCCAACGCGATCGGGTCGAAGGCGGTCAGTGCGTCAGGACCACCGACGTGCACGACGCGTGCACGTCGAAGGGCCGCGGCGTGGGGGGCACCGAGATCATCGATCGCGAACTCGCCGCTCGCGCCGGGGGCGTGCAGGGCCGGACGTTCGCCGTTTGGACGGATGGGCAGGATTGTCGCGGACGTGCGATGGCCGACCTTGCGAGTGAGTAGTGACGCGTCGACGCCGTACCTCTCGAGGAGAGTTACCACCAGGTCCCCGAGCACGTCGTCGCCGATCGCGCCCATGTTGGTGACGTCCACGCCGAGCTTGGCGAGGTCCACACTCGGGCCCGCGGCCGTGCCCGCCGCGGTCGCACGTATCTCGTCCAGAATCACCGACTGTTGACCTGGCGGAATCTCGGTCACGGGACGACCGAGGACGTCCAGGATGTGTACCCCGAAGCACACGACCGAACCGCGCGTCACTGGGTCGCCCCTCCGTAGCGACGGCGCGACACCTCGGCGGCGACCTCGGCCATCTCCTCGGTGCTCAGGATTCGCGGGCTGCCGTAGGCGAGTGAGAGTCGGTAGACCCCGGCGAGCCATTCGAGCAAATGAGCACGTTCGTAGGCCTGGGCGATCGTGTCGCCGAAAGTGACCGCCCCGTGGTTCGACAGAATGGCCGCCGTACGCGACGCGAGGACGTCGGCCACGCCGCGGGCCAGACCGTCGGTGCCGAAACGCGTGTACCCGACGACCGGAACCGGCCCGCCCAAAGCATGAATCGCGTAGTGGATCGCGGGCAGTTCTTCGCGGCTCACGGAGAGGGCCACCACTTCGGGCGAATGGGTGTGCACGACCGCACGAGCGCCGGTGGTGCGGTAAATACCCGAGTGCATCGGCCATTCCGATGAGACCTTGGCCCTCCCGCTCACCTGCTCGCCATCGAGCGTCAACACACAAATGTCCTCGGTTTCGACGTCGGCGTAGGGAATGCTGCTCGGCGTGATCGCGATGAGGTCGTCGACTCGGATACTGAGGTTGCCAGCCGTGCCGATCGCCAGGCCCTCGGCGAGCATTCGCCGGCCGAAGACCACCAAGTCCTTCTGGGCCTGACCGGTGGCGTCCAAGTTGAGATTGGTATCGACCACTTCGTCCCCCACGTCGTCATTGACGTTGCCAATGACCTGTTGGGGTGGATGTTATACGGACGACCGAAAAAAATCAAGGTGCCGGTGCGTAATATGTGGCAACGCGACACGACGTACCGGCGAGAACCGTACGTTGGAGTGGGGGAGGATGCGTACTGGTGCCAAAGATCGTTGACTGGGATGCGCGCCGAGACGAAATTCTTGAAGCAACGTGGCGCGTCATCGCGCGAGACGGACTCTTCAACACGACGGTTCGCGCGATCGCGCGTGAGGCCAACTGTTCCCAGGGCATCCTCTCGCACTATTTTACCGACAAGCAGGACATC
>JADGOK010000184.1 GCA_017882985.1 Acidimicrobiales bacterium | reverse complement strand
GTGGTGGCTCAATTCGTCACTCTGGCCGGTGCTCGGTGCCGAATCCGGTCCGGCGACGTGGCCCCGAGCCGCGTCGATCCAACACATGCAGGTGCGCAACATTTCGGGAGCGACGAAAGT
Source organism: Acidimicrobiales bacterium (assembly GCA_017882985.1). GTDB lineage: Bacteria > Actinomycetota > Acidimicrobiia > Acidimicrobiales > RAAP-2 > RAAP-2. The sequence goes on along the minus strand of JADGOK010000184.1, from coordinate 3,582 downwards.
GAGCAAGGTCAAAGTCGGCACGCAGACGCTCTCGTTTCACGTGAGTCGCGTCGGGGTGCCGGTGTTAGTGAAGATCTCGTACTTTCCCAGATGGAAAGCCACCGGCGCCGCGGGCCCGTACCGGGTGAGTCCCAACCTGATGGTCGTCGTGCCGACGTCGCACGACGTGTCGCTCATCTACGCGAGTACTCCGGCGCTCTTCTGGGGCAACGTCGCGAGCGACGTCACCGTGTTGGCCGGACTCGTGGTGCTGTGGCTCTCGCTCAAGAGGCGCAAAATCTGGCGCAAGTAGAGTGGTGGGTAGTGAAAACCTCTGACATCTTCAAGGCGTACGACGTTCGAGGAACCTACCCCGATCAGATCGACGAACGCCTGGCGCGGGCCGTCGGTTCGGCCTTCGCCACGTTCGTCCAGACGCCGCGCGTCGTCGTCGCGCGCGACATGCGCCCGTCGGGTCCGTCGCTCGTCGCGGCCTTCAGCGAGGGCGTACGCGCCGTCGGCGTCGAAGTGCTCGACATGGGCCTCGCCTCAACTGACTTCCTCTACTTCGCCGCGGGCCACCTCGACGTGCCCGGCGCGATGTTCACCGCCTCGCACAATCCCGCGCAGTACAACGGCATCAAGTTGTGTCTCGCCGGCGCCAAGCCCATCGGCGTCGACACGGGACTCGCGCAGATCGAGGCGATGACCAACACCTTTTACGACGAACCCGCCACCGCGGCGCTGGCTTCGACGGAGAGCGTCGACCTCACGACGGCGTGGGTCGCCCACGTCCACTCGTTCATTGACGTCTCGGCGTTGCGTCCGCTCAAGATCGTCGCGGACACCGCGAACGGCATGGGCGGCTTCATCGTCCCCAAGGTCTTCGCCGCACTTCCCTTCGACGTCGAGATCATGTACGAAGAGCTCGACGGAACGTTTCCGAACCATCCGGCGGACCCGCTCAATCCGGCCAATCTCGTGGACCTCCAGCGCCGGGTACTCGAGGTCGGTGCCGACATCGGACTCGCCTTCGACGGTGACGCCGACCGGGTGTTCCTGATCGATGAAAAGGCCCAGCCGATCAGCGGCTCGACGACCACCGCCATCGTCGCCGCCTCGATGCTCGACCGAAATCCTGGCGCGACGGTGCTCTACAACCTGATCTGCTCCAAGTCCGTGCCCGAGGTGATCGCCGAGCACGGCGGCATTGGGGTGCGGACCCGAGTCGGTCACAGCTACATCAAGCAGGTGATGGCCGACACCGGTGCGATCTTCGGCGGCGAGCATTCGGGGCACTACTACTACCGCAACAACTTCTGTGCCGACTCGGGCATCATCACCGCGATGCTCGTGCTCGAACTGCTCTGTCGGGCTTCGGTCGGACTGTCGAGCCTCGTCGAGCCCTTCGAGCGCTACGCGGCGTCGGGTGAGATCAACACCGAGGTCGCGAGTCCGACCGCGACGGTCGCTCGGATCACGGCCCATCTGAAGGAGCGCGGCGTTGACGTGGACGAACTCGACGGATTGAGTGCAGACTTTGATTCGTGGCGGTTCAATCTGCGCCCGTCGAACACGGAGCCGTTGTTGCGGCTCAACGTGGAGGCGCTCGATGCTGAGGAATGCGATCTGCACGTTGGCGAAGTTCTCGCGATGATCAAGGAGGCGTAGCGCCGTGGCACTCGATGACTTTCTCTTGGACCTGCTCGAGGACCCGGTCGATCACGGTCCGTTGCTCTACGTCCAAGACCAGAACGTGCTGTACAACCCGCGCCGCCGCGTCGCCTACGAGGTCCGCGGTTCGATTCCGGTGCTACTGCCCGACGAGACCAGAGCGGTCAGTGACGAAGAGCATGACGCGCTGACGAAAGACCCCACCGCGCGCTCGACCGGTCCGGCGAACTAACTGCTTTCGACGCCAGCGGTTCAGTCGAGTCGCTCGACGATCATGGCCATGCCTTGGCCGCCGCCCACGCACATTGATTCCATGCCGAATCGTTTCCCCGAGTCCTCGAGTGAGTTGAGCAGCGTCGTCATGATGCGCGCGCCCGTCATCCCGAAGGGGTGACCCAGCGCGATCGCGCCGCCTCGGATGTTCAACTTGTCCAAGTTGATCCCGAGGTGCTTGGCACTCGGCAGGACCTGCGCGGCGAAAGCCTCGTTGATCTCCACGAGGTCGATGTCGTCGATGGTCATTCCCGCCCGGCGAAGGGCCTGACGACAGGCTTCGATCGGACCGAGTCCCATGATCTCGGGGTTCAGTCCGCTGACACCGCTCGCGATGATGCGCGCGAGTGGCTTGATGCCCAACTCCTTGGCCCGGGTGTCGCTCATGACGATCACCGCGGCGGCTCCATCATTGAGGGGGCACGCGTTGCCCGCGGTCACGGTGCCGCCTTCACGGAACACCGGCTTCAGGCTCGCCAACTTCTCCAACGTCGTACCCGCACGTGGGCCGTCGTCCTTGGTCATGACGGTCCCGTCGGGCAACGTGACCGGAATGATCTCGCGTTCGAAAAAACCATTGGCCTGACTCGCGACCGCGAGTTCCTGACTACGTAGCGCGAATTCGTCCATCTCCTCGCGCGAAACCTTCTCGAACTCGGCGACGTTCTCCGCGGTCTGGCCCATGGCGATGTAGATGTCGGGCAGGCCCGGGGCCGGTGTCCACGGATCGGTGACCTTCTCGGATCGCGACACGGTTCGTGCCATGGCGTCGGCGAAGAGAGGGTTCATGGCCTTGCCGCTGTCCGAGGCACCCGAGCCGTAGCGCGAGACCGTCTCGACACCCGCGGCGATGAACACGTCGCCCTCGCCGGCGCGGATGGCGTGCGCCGCCATGCGGATCGTCTGCAGCGACGACGAGCAGTAGCGGTTCACGGTCACGCCGGGCACGTCGTCGAGTCCGGCGAGTACCGCGATGACGCGCGCCACGTTGAAGCCCGATTCGCCCGCGGGCTGGCCGCAACCCACCATGAGGTCCTCGACCATGTGCGGGTCCAGCTGGGGAACCTTCTCGAGCACTTCACGCACTATGTGGGCCGTGAGGTCGTCGGGACGCACGTCGACGAGAGTTCCCTTGAAGGCTCTTCCGATGGGGGAGCGTCCGGTGGCGACGATAACGGCTTCGGGCATGGGTTCCTCCTTGGGTTACTGCAGGGTAACTCTGGCGAGCCTAGTAAGCGGCGCCGTGACGGTGCGTCAGTCGAGCGTGAGTGGGCCCGCGTCGTCAAAGCCCTGACGCACGCCTTGTCCGGCTCGTTCGCGAAGTTGCTGTGGATCGAACAACATCCAGTACGCATTTCGGGCGTGTTTACGCGAACGGTTCTCAAAGACTGAAGCCAGGACGTGCGGATCGTCGGACTCGTCCTCGTGCACGAAGACCTCCAGGATCGGCGTCGAGGTGAGCAACTGCGCCATCATGATGCCCTGGGCCGCTTCGTGCGCACACTGCTTGTCGATGGGCGCCTTGCCGGGCATGCCGAGCGCGATGACGATCGAGCAGCCGTCGCGTTCGATGAGGTTCTTCGCGGCGACCGCGAGATCCTTGAAACCCGGGACGGTCACCGCGACCACGCTGAACGTCTCGCCGTAGCCGGGGCA
>JADGOK010000183.1 GCA_017882985.1 Acidimicrobiales bacterium | reverse complement strand
GCGATCGCCGAGACGGTTCAGAGCCTTCTCGACGGCGTCACCCGCGCGCCACTGCGTCAGCGGTCGGTGCCGAGCGCGAGTGCCGAAGGCTTCAAGATGACGGTGCCGAGCGATGGGCGCGTCGAACGCCATCAACTCTTCGCCGACTCGGTAGTGTCGGGTGGCGCGAATCCGATGGGTCTGGGCGCCTACCTTTGGCGCGAAGGTGACGTGGCGGTGATGGAGGTCACGCTCGGCAACGCGTTCGAGGGTGCTCCGGGTCGCTCCCACGGAGGCGTGGTGGCGTCACTGATCGACGAGACGATGGGACTGGTGATGGGGATGCAGGGGGTGCTGGCCTTCACCGCGCAACTGGACATCACCTACCGGGCCCCCACGCCGATCAACGAGCCCATCACCGCGAGAGCCTGGCTCGAAGGTCGCTCGGGTCGCAAACTCACGATCAGGGCAACGGTCTCCTCGGAGGAGGGGATGGTCGCCGAGGCGACCGCCCTCTTCATAGAAGTCGATCCCGCCACGTTCCTCGAGCACATCATCGACGCGTAGTTGTCATCGCAGTGAAAACTCTGTCGCTCCGTCAACGCTTCTTCTCAAACAAGGTCGCCGACGTCGACGTCACCTTCTGGGTCTTGAAGGTTCTCACGACCGCGATGGGCGAAGCGACCTCGGACTTTCTCGTACACCGATTCCCGCCGGTACTGGCGGTCGTCGCCGGTGGCGTGGTGTTCCTCGCGGTGCTGTGGTGGCAGTTGACGACACCCACGTATCGCGTGGTGCCCTACTGGTCAGCGGTAGTGATGGTGAGCGTCTTTGGCACCATGTGTGCCGACGTCGTGCACGTCCAGTTCCTCGTTCCCTACGTGGTGTCGGCTTCAGCGTTCAGCGTCGCGCTCGCCATCGTGTTCCTCTGGTGGCATCGCTGCGAGCGGACGCTGTCGATCCACAGCATCACGACGACGCGACGCGAAATCTTCTACTGGGCGAGTGTCACCACGACCTTCGCGCTCGGCACGGCCGTCGGTGACCTGACGGCGTACACACTGGGGTGGGGCTTCTTCGTCTCGGGCGTCGTCTTCGCGGTACTCATGATGATGCCGGCCCTCGGCTACCGATTAACTCACCTCAACGGTGTCGTGGCGTTCTGGTGGGCCTACGTCCTCACCCGTCCGCTCGGCGCGTCGTTCGCCGACTGGATCGGTGTCTCACACGTGCGCGGCGGTCTCAACTGGGGCCCGGGTACCGTCGGACTCTCGCTCAGTGCCCTGATCGCCCTGTTCGTGGCGCGCCTCGCGCGCGGTGAGGCAAGGTCAAAGACGTCGTAGAGGGTCATTAGTGTTGCTGGATGCCTGCCATCACCGTAGAGAACCCGTTGGAACTTCCCCAAGTCGTCGCGCCTCTCGCCGGCGACCGCGCGCGAAGGGTGACGTCGATCACGATCGCGCCCCGAGGCCTCGAAGGTGAGGGATTCCCGGTTCGTCGGGCGTTCGCCGGCATCGACTTCGCCGATCTCGACCCGTTCATTCATATGGATCAAATGGGTGAGATTGACTACGGTCCCGGAGAACCCAGGGGGACGCCGTGGCACCCCCACCGCGGTTTCGAGACCGTGACGTACATGATCGACGGCACGTTCTTGCACCAGGACTCCATCGGCGGGGGCGGGATGATCGAGAACGGCGCCACCCAGTGGATGACCGCGGGGGCGGGCATCTTGCACATCGAGCGACCGCCGGACGCGCTGATCGACTCGGGCGGACTCTTTCACGGCGTCCAGCTCTGGGTGAATCTGCCGGCGCGACTGAAGATGACGACGCCGCGCTACCAGGACATCGGCTCAAAGGCCGTGGCGCTACTCACCAACCAGAACGGTGACGCCATCATCCGCGTGATCGCCGGAACCGTGGGCGACGTCGACGGCCCGGGCAGCACCCACACGCCAATCACGATCGCGCACGTGTCGCTACTACCTGGCGGCCAGCTGCGACTGCCCTGGAACAGTGCCTACAACGCGCTCACCTACGCGCTCGCGGGACAGGGAACCGTCGGCGAGGACCGTCACGCGATTGGTGAGGGCCAGATGGCGGTGCACGTCGATGGCGACGTCCTCGTACTCTCGGCGAACGATGCTCAAGATTCGCGCACCGCCGCGTTCGAGGTGCTCATACTCGGCGGCGAACCCATCGGTGAGACCGTCGCCGTCTACGGGCCGTTCGTCATGAACACCACGGCCGAACTACAGCAGGCCTTCGACGACTACCAGGCTGGACGTCTCGGCCAGATTCCCGCCCAGCACATCTAGTCCGTCTCGACGTGTCGGTGCACGAGAAACGTGCCGCTCGCGCGACTGATGAGCTTCTCGGACTCGTCCACAATCGTCGCCTCCGCGTACGCGATCTGGCGCGTGAGACGAACAACGAAGCCGCGCGTCGCGTAGCGCTGCGCGAGTAGTGCGGGGCGCAGCAACTCGCTCGTCATCTCAATGGTCGCTTCGGTGCGGTCGCGTCCGACCAGCGCCGCGTTGATAGCGAAGTTCATCGCCGCGTCGAGCACGACGCCGTGCACGCCCGCCTGAACCGCACCGTGCGGATTGCACGCGAGCGGTGTCGGGACGAAGGTACCGTGGACCCAGCCGAGGTCCTCGCCGTCAACGCCGTAGCCGTCAAACGACGCGCCAATCGCCGCGATGATGGGCATTCCCCCGTCACCGAGCCATCGGTCCATGTCCTTGCGCGTCGTGCTCACGCCCGTGACGATACTCCCAAGGCCCGTCTAGGATTCGCGCGGTGACCAAATCACCAACGACGAAAGGAACACCAATGCCAGTCGCGGTCATTGTCGACGCAGTACGCACTCCCGGGGGCAAGCGCAACGGAAAACTGAAGAACTGGCACCCCGTCGACCTCGCGTCCGAGGCGTTGCGGGCGATTGCCTCGCGCAACAATCTCGACCCCTCCCTCGTCGACGACGTCATCATGGGCTGCGTCTCCCAGGTTGGCGAACAGGCATTTAACGTCGGGCGTAATGCGGTGCTCGCGGCCGGCTGGCCCGAGTCGGTGCCCGCGACCACCATCGACCGTCAGTGCGGTTCGTCCCAGCAGGCGTTGCACTTCGCCGCCCAAGGCGTCATGAGCGGCGCCTACGACGTCGTCGTGGCGGCGGGCGTCGAAGTGATGTCGCGTGTCACCATGGGCTCGTCCATCGGCAAGGACTCGGGATTCCCCTTCGGTCCGCGCGTCATGGCGCGCTACGAACCCCAGGGTGGGCTCAAGAATCAAGGCATCGGCGCCGAGATGATCGCCGACCAGTGGGGCATCACCCGCGAGGACCTCGACGCCTTTTCCGTCGAGAGCCACCGTCGCGCGGCGCGGGCCACGGCTGAGGGTCGCTTCGAGCGCGAAATCATTGCGGTCTACGTGCGTGACGAAAACGGCGTGGCGACCGACGAGCTGATGACGACCGACGAAGGCATTCGACCGGACTCGTCGATCGAGACCCTCGCCAACCTGAAGTCCGCGTACCAAGAGGGCGGCAAGGTCACGGCCGGCAACTCCTCACAGATCACCGACGGGGCGTCCGCGGTGTTGATCATGAGCGAGGAGAAGGCCCGCGAACTCGGTTACAGGCCGCGCGCGAAGTTTCACACCTTCGCCCTGGCGGGCGTCGACCCCGTGACGATGCTGACCGGTCCGATCCCGGCGACCACGAAGGTGCTCGAGCGCGCCGGACTGACGCTCGACGACATCGACCT
>JADGOK010000182.1 GCA_017882985.1 Acidimicrobiales bacterium | reverse complement strand
TCGGGGTAGAGGATCTTGAGCGCGACCGCCCGGTTGAGCAGGAGGTCCTCGGCTCGGTAGACCATCGCCATCCCGCCGCGGGCAATGAGATGGGTTACTTGATACCTATTTGAGTAAATTCGGGGGTCGCTGACGGGCTCCATACTGGGCCTAGCCTACGCTCTCGACCTTCCCACAACGCTTCGCTAGTTCGGACACGTGGTGGAGGTTCCCGTCGTTGGCTGACCCGCCTGTAGCGCCAGCGTTCCTTCGATCAGACACTTGACGATCGGTCCCGCCACGGTGGCCCCAAAGGCGAAGAACGACTGGAACGGCATGACGACCGCCACGGCGACGGTCGGATTGGTCGCTGGGGCGAAGGCGATCATCCAGTCGTCGGTGTTCTTCTTCGTGTTGCCCGTCTGGGCCGTGCCGGTCTTGGCGGCGACGTCGTCAATCGCCAGGAACCCGACGCCCGACGCGGTTCCGAATTTCACGACGTTCTGCATGAGCGGCACGATCTGGCCGGCCTGGGCGGGCGTGAGCGGGTGCTGCCACGCAACGTCTTGATAGCGCTTGACGATCGTGCCGTCAGGTCCACTGATGTAATTCATGAGGTGCGGGGCCATCATCGTGCCCCCGTCGGCGATGGCCGCCGCCACGAGAGCATTCTGCAGTGCCGTCGCGCGTACGTTCTCCTGTCCGATCGAGGAGTAGGCGAGGCCCGGAAGGTTGTACTTGAACGACGAGGCCGTCGGGAAGAAACTCGGCACGACGCCGCCGAGGTCGAGTGGCGGCGTCTTGTTGTAGCCAAACGAGTTCGCGGTCGACGTCATGAGGTCCGCACCGATGTCCAGACCGAGCAGCGCGTAGCCGGGGTCGCACGACGCGGGCAACATCTGGGCGACCATGCCACCGCACTTCGAGAAACCGCTGTTGTAGAGCTTGAGTGGTGAGTTGGGAATCACCGCGTAGTTCTTATCCGGATAGGACTTCACGAGCAGATCGGGCCGACCCACGACGGCCGCCGCGGTCGTAACCACCTTGAACGTTGAACCCGGAGGGAACGTCTGCTGGGTGGCCACGAGTCCCAAGGGCTCGAAACCGTGGACGTCTCTCGTCGTCGCGGCCTTCCACGCCGCCTTAGCAACGGCGAACGTCGGTGAGGCGAGCGGTGTGGGGTCATAGTTCGGGTTCGAGTAGATCGAGAGCACGTCGCCGGTCCGGGGATTCAGCACAACCGCCGCGCCGTCCTGGCCGCCCAGCATCTTTCGGGCAATGCGCTGCAGCGCCGGCTGCAGCGTCAGGGTCACCGAATCGGCGGCACTGGTCGGCGCGAGCAGTTGGGCGAAACTTTGCGGGGGTTGGGCGTGCGCGGCGAGGAAGCTGCCGTAGTAGGCCTCGAGTCCCCAGTTCCCGTACGAGGGACCGGAGAACCCGACGACGCCGGAGGTCAGCGAACCCAGGGGATAGATACGACGGTACGGGTAGTAGCCCACGTTGGTCGGAACCGACTGCGCCAGAATCGTCCCGTCGGCCGCGACAATCTCACCGCGCGGATGGAGCGAGGACGCCTGGGAGACCCGAGGATTCTGAGGCGAGGCGTCGAGCGCCGGCGCGCGAAAGAACTGGATGTTCGCAGCCTGCACGGCCACGACCGCGAAGAGCAGCAGAATCGCCGTCGCGAGAACGCTGAGTCGACGTGACATTTTCTATCCCTTCGCCTTTGTCGTTGTGGTGACGCTCTTGATTGTCGTGGTTGTCACGGCGGTCGTGGTGGTGGGCGGCAGTGGTCGCGACGTCAACCATTGGGTGTGCATGTACTTGGCGAAGGTGACCGCGGCGGCGAACGTTGGTTCACTGATCGTGGCGCGCAAGGCTCGGATGTCCGCGTTGCGCAGCTGCCGCGACGAATAGGGCAAATCGAGAATGAGGTTCGGCTTGTACCAGAGCACGCCGTTGGGCTGACCCTGATAGACCGCGACCGTTCCGGCGTCGTCGGCGAGGTAGAAGCTCGAGTACGCGTACCAGTGCATGATCGCGACGGCGCCGGCGACCACCATTCCCAGTAGCAGCACCCCCAACGACGCGCGCCACGTCACGACGCGGCGTCGACGCGTCGATCGAGCCCGACCGGGGCTGGGACTGGACGCCACCGGCGGAGCCTTCGTACTCACCGTCTTCTTGATTGGCGTAGTCGCGGTGTGCGCTTCGTCGAATTCCAGGAGAACCACTGAGATGTTGTCTCGTCCACCCGAATGCTTCGCCGCCGTCACGAGCTCATTGGCGGCGTCTTCGAGGGACTTCGGCGCACTCGCCAACTTCGCGAGTGAGTCGACCGACAGTTCGTTCGATAGACCGTCGCTGCAGAGAAGTATCCGGTCCCCCGGCATCGCGATGATCGACGACACGTCGATCTCGAGCGAGTCCTCAACACCGAGTGCGCGCGTGAGTTGGTGGCGACGCGGATGAGTGATCGCCTCTTCGGGCGTCAAGCGACCCATCCGCACCCACTCCTCGGCAACACTGTGATCCTCGCTCAGTTGGCGCAGGGCACCGTCGCGCAGTTGGTACGCGCGCGAGTCGCCGACATTGAACAGGGTTGGCGAGATGACTCCCGCACTGTCGTGCGTCAGTCCGACGGCGATGACCGTCGTGCCCATGCCGAATCGATCGGGATGCTCCTTGGCGTCAGCGATGATCGCCAGATTTGCCGCTTCAATCGCCTCGTACAGACCCTCGACGGTCGAGTCGGCGTGAAAGAGGTCGCGGACGATCTGCGTCGCCATGACCGAGGCGACGTCACCGGCGGCGTGGCCCCCCATCCCGTCAGCGACCAGAGCGAGTGACTCGTCAACGAACATGGCATCTTGATTCGTCTCGCGGACGATTCCGGTGTCGGTCGCCGTGGCATAACGCCAACGCGTCAACGAACCACCTCGAACAACACGCCACCCACTTGGACGATGTCGCCTCGCTCAAGTCGCACGCGCCCGGAAAGAATCTCCTGATTGACGTACGTGCCGTTGGTGGATCCGAGATCTTCAATAGTCAGATCACCCGAGTCATTGGCAACTCGAGCGTGTCGCGTCGAAAGATAATTATCGTTCAACTGCAGATCGCAGTCTTGACTTCGTCCAATGGTGACCGCGACGTCAACGTCAATCCTCTCACCCTTTCGCTCGGGCGGCTCGATGAACTCGAGGGCGAGCGTTCCACTGTTACGTCGACGAGACTCTTTCGTCGTGACGTCCGCAGGGCGAGCCTGGATTGTCGCGACGCGCAAGACGCGAAGAAAGAACAGTCCGGCGACGACCATCACGAGGACCTGAAGCGGGCGAATTACCGCCGCGTAGTTGGTTGACGCGGCGAGAAGATTCAAGCGAGCTCAATCCGAAGATGGAGCGCACCGATCGTGATGTCGTCACGTGGCGACAGTGAAACGGCGGTGATCCGGTGGCCGTTCACATAGGTTCCATTGGTCGATTCCAGGTCGCGTACGGCCACCCCTTCGCCGGTGCGCCACACTTCGGCGTGGCGACGCGAAACGTTTGAATCATTGATGACCACGTCCACGTCGGGGCTTCGCCCGACCACGAGTGGACGGTCACCGATCGAGAAGGAGCGACCGTCGTTCGCGAGCAGCCTTGGCTGGCTGTCGCCTCCCACGAAATCGGTCTTCACCGCCAAGTCACCGATCTTCAAGTCATCGTCGATGAAGATCTCTATCTTCACGGGACCGACGAAGTTATAGCCCTCACTCAGGGCGTGTTGA
>JADGOK010000181.1 GCA_017882985.1 Acidimicrobiales bacterium | reverse complement strand
TGCACCAACTGCGCTACGCGATTGAAGACGTGTACCGTTCCGTCGAACAGGGCATTCGCGGCTTCCTGATCGCCGACACGGGACTTCTCGAGATCCTCGTCGCCTTGGTGTCCAAGGGCGAGTTGCCCAACGAACTCGTCTTCAAGGCGTCGGCGGTCTTGGCCCCTTCGAATCCCGCGAGCTTCCGCCAACTGGCCGGCATGGGCGCCACGACGATCAACGTGCCGTCGGATTTCTCGCTCGACGAGCTCGCCGAGATGCGCGCCGCCGCGCCCACGCCGATCGATCTCTATATGGAAGCGCCCGACGCACTCGGTGGCATGGTGCGCGGTCACGAACTGGCCGAGACCGTGCTGGTCGCGGCGCCGCTCTATGCGAAGTACGGTCTGCGCAACGCGCGCGCCGTCTATCCCGCGGGTCATCAGGTTATGAGCGACGTGGTGAACAACGTGCGCGAAAAGGTTCGCCGTGCGGCGATGTCGCTCGAATGGATGGATCGTTCCGGTCAGGACATCAGCATCAGCAAGCCCGGCGCCGCCGGCATTGGAGTTCCCGTTCGATGAAGTTGCGATCGGGGGCCTGGTTTCAAGGGGACGACGAAGTGGCGCTCGACGCCCGTGTCGCGATGGCCATGGGTGGTCATCCGGTGCACGGCAGTGACGCGCCCGTCATCGGTCTCGCCAATTCGTCGAGCGATTTCAATCCCTGCAATCAGCCACTCGACGACCTCGTCGCCTCGTTGCGTCTTGGCATCGAGGAGGTGGGTGGCGTCGCGGTGCAGTTCCCGGTCATGTCGCTGGGCGAGGACATCATGAAGCCAGCAGCAATGCTGTACCGCAACCTCGTGGCGATGGAAGTGGAGGAGTCGCTGCGCAGTCAGCCCCTCGACGGCGTGATCGTCCTCGCGGCGTGCGACAAGTCGGTGCCCGCCGGTCTCATGGGCGCCTTCAGTGCGAATCTGCCCACGCTGCTCGTGATGTCCGGACCGCGCCCGAGTGCGCACTTCAAGGGACGCCGCATCGGCACCGGCACTGACCTGTGGCGCACGTGGGACGAGCGGCGCGCCGGGGTCATCTCAGACGGCGACTGGAAGGACTTCGAAGAGGCGCTCGCACTCGGTCGCGGGACGTGCAACACGATGGGCACCGCCTCAACGATGGGGGTGCTCGCCGAGACGCTCGGCCTCGCGTGGCCGGGCGTCACCTCAGTGCCAGCTGGCGACGCACGCCATCACGACGCCGCGCGCGCACTCGGGCGACGCATCGTCACCATGGTTCGCGACGAGGTCCGGCCCGAGCGCATCGACCGACGAGCCTTCTTGAACGCGGCGTCGGTCCTTAGTGCCATTGGCGGGTCGACGAACGCCGTTATCCATCTCACGGCGTTGGCCCGGCGACTTGGCGTCGAGTTCACCCTGGACGACGTGGACCGCGCGGGACGTAACGTGCCGGTACTCGTTGACATTGAACCCAGCGGACAGGGTCTCATGGAGGACTTCGATCGCGCTGGCGGCACGCCCGCACTGTGGCGCTCACTCGGTTCGGTGCTGAACGGCGACGTCGTGACCGCGACCGGTGCGACACTCGCGAGCGTCGCCGCGAAGGCGCTCGACGCAAGCGACGTGATCCGTCCGCTTTCCGATCCGATCGACGCCGAGGGCGCCTTTCGCGTCGTTCGCGGCAACATCGCACCCGAAGGAGCGTTGATCAAGCGCTCGGCCGCGACCAAGGATCTCTTGCGCCATCGCGGTCCGGCCATCGTGTTGCGAACTGCCGACGAGGCAAAGGCTTTCAGCACGTCGACCGACGAGGTCGACCCCGCCAGCGTCTTGGTTCTCGCGGGCGCCGGTCCCGTGGGCGGTCCGGGGATGCCCGAGTGGGGCATGGTCTCACTGCCGCCCAGCGTCTTGCAAAGAGGCGTGACCGACATGGTGCGCGTCACCGACGCGCGAATGAGTGGAACGAGCTTTGGCACGGTGTTCTTGCACGCGGCGCCTGAGGCCGCCACCGGCGGCCCCCTCGGGCTCGTTGAAAGTGGCGACATGATCAGTGTCGACGCTGATGCGGGGACTATTTCGCTCGATGTCAGCGACGACGACCTGGCCGAACGAAGAGCCCGACCTGCCGCCCCACGTCGCGTGGAGCGTGGATATGTTTCTTTCTATGCCGCTCACGTGCTGCAGGCACCGGACGGCTGCGACTTTGATTTCCTGGTGGGAACGCCGGGCGAGGCACCGCGACTTATCGAGCCGGTGGTGGGCAGATCTTGATTGGCGTCACGTCAATGAAGGGAACGGTTGCCAGAGTGGCGGCCGACATGTGCAGTGAGGGGAACGGAAATGAATGTGATTAGGAGAAAAGGCGCAGTGGGGCTCGTCGCCGCCGCTCTTCTCGCCGGCAGCGTACTATCCGCTAGTCCGTCGTGGGGGAGCTCGGGGAAGACCACGATCACCTTGTGGGAGAACTACGGAGGGACGAATCAAGCGGCGCTCGCCCTCAAGTCGTTGGCGAAGGAGTTCACGAAAGAGAATCCTTCGATCAAGGTGAACGTCGTGGCCCAGCCGGCGAGCAACTACTTCGCGCTACTGCAGGCCGCGGCCATCTCGAAGAATGGGCCGGATCTGGCCGTCATGTGGACGGGCCTCTTCACCCTTCAGTACTCCAGCTATTTGGTAAACCTCAAGGGTAAGGTGCCGGCCGCGACGCTGGCCAAACTCGGCGGCCTTCAATGGATGTCGCCCGGCTTGAATGCCGCGAACGGACCTCTGGTCCAGCCATTTCAGACCCAGTTCTACATTGGCTTCTACAACAAGGCGCTCTTTGCCAAGGCCGGGATCAAGTCGGTGCCCACTGACTGGACCCAGCTCTACGCCGCGTGCACCAAGTTGAAGGCCATCCACGTCACGCCGTTCACGTACGGCAACGGGGGACAGGCGCTCGGCGCTGAGTTCTACCCGTGGTACGACCTTAGCTACATGATGATCGGCAACTACTCGGTTGACAAATGGAAGGGTCTCTTCAACGGGTCCGCTGCGTGGACCGCGCCCGCGAACGTCACCGCTCTCAACAACTGGCACAAGTTGTACACGATGGGCTGCACGAACACCGACGTGTTGACCAAGACCAACAACATCCAGGACTTCACGAGCGGCAAGGCGGCCATGATCATGGACGGAACCTGGGACACCGGGACCTACACCCAGGCAATGGGCTCGAAGGTCGCCGCGTTTGTTCCGCCGTTCTCCACCGCGCCCATCAAGGGCGTGGTCCAGTTCCCGGGTGACGGTCTCAGCATCATGTCGTACTCGTCGCACACGACCCAGGACGTCAAGTTCCTGACCTTCATGGCGTCGACCAAGGCGGCCGGCATCATCAACGCGGCGGGTCTCATTCCCGACCTCGCGGGGGTCAAGACGAGCAATCCAGTGAACCAGCAGATGCTCGACTTCGTCACCGTGGGTCACATGACGCCCTACCCGATGTTGGACAACGTCGTTCAGGGCAACGTGGTGAACGCGGGCTCCAAGGTGATCCCCACCGTCCTGAACGGCCAGGAGAGTTCAAAGAGCGCCCTGGCCAACATGAAGCAGGTGCTTTTCCAACTGCCCGCGTCCAAGCGCGGTAGTCAGTATTCCGGATAACCCTCGGTAGTGCGACGGGCTGGCGCGGTTGTCGCCGCGCCAGCCCGTCCATTCCCTCGACGAGAGCGACAGATTGATGACGAGCTCCACCATTCTCGTGCCGGACGCCACGGCGCGTGT
>JADGOK010000180.1 GCA_017882985.1 Acidimicrobiales bacterium | reverse complement strand
CTCATGACTATCTTCTTCTTCGCCATCGGACTCGAGCTCTCTCGAGAAGTAGCGAGCGGCTCGTTCGCCAAGCCCTCCCACGCGTTCCCACCAGTCTTCGGCGCCTTGGGCGGCATGGCGGTAGCCGCACTGTTGTCGATCGTCGTGGGCACGTTCGCTCACAGCGCGCCGTTGCGACACGGCTGGGGCGTTCCCATGGCCACCGACATTGCCTTCACCCTCGGTGCATTGGCGCTCGCGGGCCGTCGTCTCCCCCCCACCCTCCGCCTGTTCCTTCTGATGCTCGCTGTCGCTGATGACGTCTTCAGCGTGCTCGCGCTGTCGTTGACCGGTGCGGACCACGTGCACTACCTCGAGCTCGCCGTGTTCTTGGTGTTCGTCGTCCTCAGTCGACTCCTTAGCCGCCGACTGCACGGCACCACGTGGCGACTCAGCGTCCTCGCGCTCCTGTGGCTTGGTCTGATGGCAGCGCACGTGGAACCACCGCTCGCCGGCGTCGTCGCTGGTCTGGTCGTGCCCTTCCGACTTCGCGAGGGACTGTTGCTGGAAGATCACGTACGCCGGTGGTCAACCGGTCTCGTCCTCCCGCTGTTCGCCCTGGTGTCGTGCGGTCTGGAATGGAACGTCCTCTCGGGACACGCGGTAGCGACCATCACGGTGGCGACCGTGGCGATTCGTCTCGCCGGAAAGTTGATCGGCGTCACCGGCGGCGTGGCGGTGGCACGCCTCATCGGCTACCGGCTGCACCCTTCGATCACCTGGCGGCTCCTTTCGACCTCCGCCCTGTTGTGCGCCGTCGGTTTCACGGTGCCGCTCTTGTTCGCCGGTGCGCTCTACTCGAGCCAGAGCCCCACCTACGGCGCCTTCACGCTCGGACTCTTGATTGCTTCACTGTTGGCTGGCGCGTTGGGCATCGCCCTTTTGAGAATTCAGTCGCGACCTCACTAAGTTGGGCGCGAGGAGAACAATGAAAACGAAACTGACGGAACTGCTGAAGATCGAGTACCCGGTGATGTTGGCCGGCATGGGCGGCGTGTCCTACAGCGCGGTGACCGCGGCGGTGTCCAATGCCGGCGGTTACGGCTGCCTCGGTGCGTCAACAATGACGAGTGAGCAACTCGCCAGCGAGATCGCCGCGACGCGCTCACTCACGTCCAAGCCCTTCGGCGTCGACCTGCTGACGGCCTTTCCCAACGACCTGTTGCGAAACGTCGAGCTGCTCATCGAAGGCGGTGCGACCACGTTCGTCGCTGGTCTCGGCGTGCCGCGCCAGGTCATCGATCTCTGCCACCAGCACCACGTTCTCGTCATCTCGATGTGCGGCAAGGTCGAGCACGCCCGGCGCGCGCTCGACGCCGGATGTGACGTCGTCGTCGCCCAGGGCACCGAGGCCGGTGGCCACACCGGCACCGTGGCGACGTTTCCACTCGTGCCACTCATCGTCGACGCGCTTGACGGCGCGATTCCCGTCGTCGCGGCGGGCGGCATCTTTGACGGACGCGGGCTCGCGGCGTCACTCGCGCTCGGCGCCGACGGCGTCTGGGTCGGCACACGCTTCATTGCTACGCCCGAAGCGCGCGCGGTGCCCGGCTTCAAAGAGGGAATTCTCGAGAGCCGCGAGGACGGCACGGTCATCTCGCGCGCCTACACGGGCAAGACCATGCGGGTGCTGCGAAACGAGAAGACGGACCTGTACGAGGCGACGCCGTCGCTGCTGAAGCCGTTTCCGGATCAACTCGGTGTGTCGCTCAGCGACGGGACGTTCCACCTCGGCGGCGACGCCAACACGCCGGGCGTTGATCCCGAACGCGAGGGCTACCCGGCCGGACAGGCCGTCGGAGCGATCTCAACGTTGATCCCCGCGGGCGACATCGTGCGCGGCATGGTCGCCGAGGCCGAACAGATCATCGCAACGCTCGCGAAGAGCTAGAGGACGCTGTCGCGGCCCTCAATTGGACCGCGACGTAGTCTCTTTTCGTGCCCGCACCGCAGAACACGCTCGACGAGATCCTCTCGGCCGTACACGGCGCGGCCAAGCGCGTCACCGTCGCTAAACGCACAGTCGCCGAAGTTCTGGTCGCCACGAACCGCCACCTGACGGCCGACGAAATCACGAGTTTGGTCCAGGAACGCGAGCCGGACGTCAGCCCTTCGACGATCTACCGCATCCTCGAAGAGTTCGAAAACCTGCAGATCGTCGTGCACGCCCATCTCGGTCAGGCCGCCGCCGTCTACCATCTCACTGGCGCAGTGCACGGTCATCTCACTTGTGAGCACTGCGGGGCCACGATGGAGATTCCCGCCGCCCACTTCGACGCATTGAGTAAGGACTTGCAGAAATCCTACGGATTTCTCCTCGACCGCCACCACGTCGCCATATCGGGAACGTGTGCACATTGTCAGCCCGCAACGCGCGCGTAAGGTGAACACCCGCCGGGTCCCGACCCTTCCTTCCTAGCGGTGCGAGAAAGGTAACTAGAGTCGAGAGCAACGCCATGCTGAAGATCGACCACCTGACGAAGCATTACAAGGATACCGTCGCGGTCAACGATCTCTCCTTTGAAGTGAAGCCGGGCGTCGTCACCGGCTTCCTCGGGCCGAACGGTTCGGGCAAGTCGACGACGATGCGGATCATCCTTGGTCTGGACCACCCGAACAAAGGCCGCGCGACAATCAACGGGACCAACTACGCGGACCTCAAGGCGCCACTGCGCGAGGTCGGTGCGCTACTCGACGCCAAGGCCGTGCACCCTGGACGCACCGCCCGCAATCACCTTCGCGCGTTGGCGGCGTCCAATCAGATCAAGAAGTCACGAGTCGAAGAGGTACTCCAGTTTGCCGGCATCAGTTCGGTCGCGAACAAGAAGGTCGGCGGCTTCTCGCTCGGCATGAGTCAGCGCCTCGGCATCGCCGCCGCACTCTTGGGCGATCCTCAGGTGCTGCTCTTCGACGAGCCGGTCAACGGACTCGACCCCGAGGGCATTCGGTGGATTCGTGAGTTCTTCCGCTCGCTCGCGAACGAAGGTCGCACGGTATTCGTCAGCTCCCACCTGATGAGCGAGATGGCCGTCAGCGCCGACCAGATCATCGTCATTGGTCGAGGGAAATTCATCACCCAGGGTTCGGTCGACGACCTGACCGCCACCGCCAAGGGCTCGGTGCTCGTCCGTTCCACGGACGCCCAGAAGTTGACGACGGTCCTCGAGAGTCTGAATGGTGTCGTCGAAGGGGCAAACGACCACGCACTCAGCGTCGGCGGACTGACTTCGGACCAGATTGGTCACGCCGCCTTCGACGCCGGCGTGACGATTCTCGAGTTGACGCCCCAGCGGGCCTCGCTCGAGGAGGTCTTCATGGACCTCACCGCCGACGCGGTCGAGTACGGCGGTAGCACCCTGGAGTCGACGCACCATGAGTAACGACGTAACATTGATGTCCACGACGCGGTCTGAATGGATCAAGTTCCGCTCGGTGCGCTCAACCATCATGGGCTTTCTCTTGACATTCGTCCTGACAATTGGTCTGGGCGTGTTGATCACGGTGGCAATTCGCAGCCATTGGAGCCAAACGAGTCCGGGCGACCGCTTCACGTTCGACGCCGTTTCGACGAGCCTGGCCGGTACCTATTTCGCGTCATTCGCCGTGGGCGTCATCGGCATTTTGTTCATCACGAGCGAGTACTCATCGGGATCGATTCGAACGACCCTCGCAGCAGTCCCCAACCGGGTCCGCTTGACCCTCAGTAAACTGATCGTGCTCGCGGTG
>JADGOK010000179.1 GCA_017882985.1 Acidimicrobiales bacterium | reverse complement strand
ATCCACAGCACGAGGCCCGCTGCGAGCGTCGCCACGATGATGGCGCCTCGCCCGAGCGACGAGTGTGCTCCCCAGTCGACGATCGAGGGTGCCAACGTCAGGGTGCCCAGCACGGTCACGACGACCATCGCGAGACCGGGATGCGCGAGCCGACGAGCCACGAAGTCGATCATCGCTGGTCGCGTTGTTCGCGAAAGAATCGCCACCGGCAGACTGAGCAACAGCAACGGCGCGACGAACAACATGATGATGAGTCGTTGCGCCGTCGCCACGCTCAACGAGACCGTCGCGGCGACGTCACCCACCGGCCAGACCGTGACCAGCGCCAACGCGAGGAGCGCGAACTCGGCGAGTCGTCGCTCCCGTGACGTGCGAACGAGAACGTGGTGCAGCACGCCCAGCGCCACGATGAACCCGAGGTCGACGGCGTGCCAGCGGAACGGCACCAACGAGGTCACGACGCTACGGCAATGCGGCCTTCCTTCGCCGCGCGCACAACCGCCTGGTAATCCGCCAGATTCTGCTCGCGATACGCCAGTGCGAAGCCCGTTATGGCGTGGGCGAAGGTCTCGTTGCTGCCGAGATATCCCGCGATCTGCGCGCCACTGCCCGAACGCGCGTGTGCGCGAGCGAGCACCCAGGCGCAGACGCGTCCGTACGCCTGCAGTTGCAGCTCGCTCAATGCCGCGATCTTCACCGACGCCCGGTTGTCGTAGAGCTGGCGGACGTAGAAGCTCCGCTCGAGATCACCTGCGCGCGTCGTGTGCCAACCAAGAAACTCGTCGGGCGTCGCCTGCATCAACTTCTGGCCCGACACGACGCGCTCGCCGTGAGCGACGTCGCGCGCCACACCGCGCGCCATCGACACCACCGACGCCTGGGCCTGCTTCACCTGCAAGAAGAACGGATCGTCATTGTCACGCCCGGTCAACAAGATGATGAAGTCGTCGGTGCCGACGGAGCCAACGCCGACCACCTTGCGCGCCGCGTCGACGGGCGTGAACTGATCCAACAGGCGCTGGCGGTCGCTACCGAGCGTCGCGCGATAGCCGACGAGGACGTCGTCAATGAGGTCACGAGTCGAGAGCGACCCGTCGCCGTCGGGGTCCAGCGCCGAGATGAACGGTGGTCGATACGCGATGCGCGGTCCCGTCTCGGTGTGGGTGATCATCTCGTTGAAGGCCTGGGTCGATTCCTTGCTCTTCGCACGGCGAATCACGTCGCCGACGTCTCTCAGCGCGCCGTCCGTGAAGAACCCGCGCAGCTCGACGAGAAGGCGCTCGACGTCGAGTGACGCGTACCAGACGTCGAGGCGTGACTCCTGAGCGAAACGTCGGATCGATCGCTGGTATTCCTTCGCCGCGCCAAGGACCACTGCTGACTGCTGAACCTCGTCACCGCCCAATTGTTCCGACGCGATCGCCAGCGACGTCGCGAGTCGCTTCAGGTCCCACTCGAAGGGTCCTTCGTCGGTCTCGTCGAAGTCGTTGACGTCAAAGACGAGTCGGCGTTCGGGCGAGGAGAAGATGCCGAAATTGGACAGGTGCGCGTCACCGGCGATCTGGACGACGATCGAAGAGTTCGGACCGCGAGCGAGGTCTTCGGCCATCAGCAGCGCACCTCCGCGGTAGAACGCGAGCGGGCTCTCGAGCATGCGCTGGTAGCGCAACGGCAGGAGCGGTGCGACGCGGTGCTCGCCCTGCCAACGCAGTCGCGCCACCGGGTCGTACGAGGCCGGCCGGGGGGCCAACGTCGCGAGAGCGCTCCTCGGCGTAGCGGCTCGCTCTTGGCGCCCCCGCGACCACCGCTCGTCGAGTGCAGAACGCGCAACGACGGCCTTCACGCCACCCTCGCGGCGCTACTTGACGTCACGTCCTGGCGAAGGCGAGGTCCGACGCGCGTGACGACCAACAAGGCAATGATCAGGTCCGCCACGAGGATGCAGCCGGGAAACAACGCGCCGGCCGTCGTGAAGTGTTGCAGCGTCAGCAGGGTCACGCCGGTGCTCGCGACGCCCAGGAAGAAGGCCCACGGCGATTCAGTCGTTGGGGCCAACCACGACTTTCTGATGGTCGGCAGCGCCGCCACCTGATCGGCGACGACGAACGAGACCAGCGCGACCGTCGGTGCGTTGACGAGCGCCCAGAACACGAGGCCCAAGAGCGAGATGGCCCCGCAGAAGGCGTCAAAGAAACCGATCTTCCACACGCTGTGCGGATTGCGAAACGACGCGGCGACCACGACGAGCGGCACGAGTCCGAGCATCAGCGTCATCAGCGCAGCGAGCCCGACGTGCTGTTGAAGCTCGACGATGAAGCCGAGGATGCCCTCGAGTGCCCAGATGCTCCACGTCACCCGGTTGGGCGAGGTGTCGCCGCGCAAGGTCGCGCGGATGTAGCCGTACGCGCCCACCAACGACAGCAACGCCGCGAGAAAGACGAACCGGGAATCAATCACTCGTTCAGTCTGCCCGATTCCGTCTCCACCGTCATCGCCGTCGCCTTCTTCCCTTCCAG
The DNA here is from genome assembly GCA_017882985.1 of Acidimicrobiales bacterium. GTDB lineage: Bacteria > Actinomycetota > Acidimicrobiia > Acidimicrobiales > RAAP-2 > RAAP-2. The sequence goes on along the minus strand of JADGOK010000179.1, from coordinate 1,260 downwards.
TAACCTCGGCCTTCGTGGACGCCCAGCAATTCCTCGGCATGACCCGTCGTGACGAGCATTCGTGGTCCTTCGTCGTCACCGAACGGCTGATCACGCCCGGGCAGTTCCTCTTCGGGGGTTGCGGTCTCGCGGCCGGACTCGTCGCGCTCGAAGGGGCGAGCGGTCGCCCGACGATCTGGGCGACGGCCCAGTACCTCACCTACGCACCGCCAAACTCCGAGGTAATCGTCACGACGCAACTCGTCGTCCAGGGTGGGCACGTCACGCAGGCCCGCGCGACGGCGTTCGTCAATGAACGCGAGCTACTGACCGTCAACGCCGCACTCGGCACCGGTCACCTGGATGCCCCCTCGCCATGGGTGGCGATGCCCGTCGTTCCCGAACCCGACGACTGTCCTCCGCGGCACCTTCCGTTTGGACTCGGTGAGTCGATCTTCGAACACGTCGACAGTCGCGTGGCGCTCGGGCGAACGTTCGAAGAGCTCGACGGGACCCTCGGCTCCCCGGTCTCGGCCATTTGGGCCCGGGTCCCCGGACACTTCGAACCGTCGGCAGCGACGTTAGCCATCTTCGGCGATTACGTTTCGGGAGGGGCCACGCAACCCCTCGGTCAGCGCGCCTTGGGGCACAGTCTCGACAACACCATTCGCGTCGCTCGCCTCGAACCGACCGAGTGGGTGCTGTGCGAGATCCACATGCACGCGCTCGCGGGTGGCTTCGCCCAGGGGACCGCGTTCCTTTGGAGCCAGACCGGAACCTTGCTCGCTACGGCCAGTCAATCGATCGCGTCCAAGATTTGGGAGCCGCGAGCGCTCTAATTCCCTTGTGGCCCTGGTGTAGATTGGTACCCCTGCGGGGCTATAGCTCAGTCGGTTAGAGCGCGTCACTGATAATGACGAGGTCGTAAGTTCGATTCTTACTAGCCCCACCACGGGGGATACGGACAAGTACCCCGAATCCATTCGCAGAAACTTTCGGATAAGTGGCTGACACCCCGTGAGCGGTCGTCCCCTTCATCCTTCTTTTAGGCCACGAGTATCCCCGTCGCGTCCAAGTTCCTCAGACTCCCGAGCCCGGCTCATCTTCGTGATCTACCTCTTCAACATCATGCACAGGGCGTTGATGGTCGTGAACTTCCACGTCATGGACTTCATCGTCAACTCGCGAACGGTGGTCGTCACGTGGTCCCCACGGTCTAGGCCACGGCGCAGTCATTGGACTCGCCGGTGACCTGCGCTGACCTCGGCATCGGGCCAGAAC
>JADGOK010000178.1 GCA_017882985.1 Acidimicrobiales bacterium | reverse complement strand
CGGCGGCTCCGCCATCACCTCGGCCGAGTTGTTCCTCGGCGAGGACGACGTCGACGACCGGAGCGCTGAGACCTTCAATGTATGAAGAGGCGACTCCCTCAGAGCGCAACAGCAACCGCGCGAGTGGTTCATAATTCGCCTCGAGCGCCTCCGCAGCGTGCGCGACCTCAGAGGCCGCCGTTGCGGTTCGCGCGGCGGTTGGCGCGTCGAGTGTGAGTTCACGGTCCGAAAGAAGCGCCGGCACGAAAGCGTGAACTCTCCGTCCGTTCCAGATGACCTCAACGTCCGACCCAACCGGCTTCACGGATTCTCCTCGAATACATTACCTGTAACAGTGTACTGGTAACTTATATGCACCCATGTTTGATAGTGATGAAGATATTGGCTGATTGGGGTCTGAAACTGCTGAATAATCCGGGTGGCTGGAGCTGCAATATTACTTTGGTCGAAAACTTCGAAATCGTGCAACCAGCTACTGCAGTGCTCGGAACCACGACCACAGTTCACGAACTGGTCCTGGCGGGGCGTTCTGCGTTACCCGGTGCAATTGTGCAACAGGCTGTTGCGCAATTAGCGCGAGTCTCTTGGAGCGGACGACCGGGCTCGAACCGGCGACCTCGACCTTGGCAAGGTCGCGCTCTACCAACTGAGCTACGTCCGCGTAGGAACCACATTAGCCGATTTGCTCGGCTCGCCACACACCTAGTTGGGCGTCGACTCAATCAGCAGCGTCACTTCCTCGAGCAGATAATCACGCAACGTCGCCAGATCGTGCATTCGTTCAGCGCAGCCCAGGAGGCCAAATTCCAAGTTCTCCCCCATGCCCAAGACGGTGATGTTGAGAGAAAAACTTCCGATCAACGGGCCAACGGGCGCGGCGGACGCCACGCGATGACCGCTCAACCACAGAGGTATCGGAGGTCCAGCGACTGAGGAGAGCATCACGTTCGCGATGGGCGGCACCCGATTGAAGAGTCCGAATTCAGCGATCAGTTTGGCCCCGAGCGACAGCAGCGTCGGTCCGAGGACTCGTGGTATGTCCTGGAGCATTCTTGCTCTCGCGTCTCGCTGGACGCCAACGGTCTGGGCCGCATCGTTCGCGATCGCGGCCAGGCGTTCGTCAGCATCGGTGATGTTGGTGTGTAGAGCGACCAGCATTCCCGAGATCTGATTGCCGAGTTCCGACGCCGCACCCTCGCCGCGAACGTTGATCGGCACGAAGGCGATGAGGTCCTTCTTCAACGTTTCGCCACGATCGTCGAGCAACCGTCGCAACGCGCCACTGGCGCTCGACATAACGACGTCGGTGATCGACGCACCTCGGGATTTCGCCGCCCGCTTCACGTCGGCCAACGGAACACGAAGACGGTGGAATTCCTTTTCGATACCGGCGGCGCCATTGAGTGACGTTCGCCTCGCCTCGAAGATCGACGGTTGACCGGGCGTCGATTGGCGCCGTCCGCGCAGTACCGCCACGCTGACCCCAGCCCGACCGATCGCGAACAGTCGCGTCACCCACGATCCGATGTTTTCAAGAATTATCTGGGGCCGCGCGCGAACCCGTTGCATCCCTTCGCGCACCAGACCGAATGAATTCGTCACCGTGGATTCTTCGTCCTCGTTCGTCGCCTCGCGCGGCGCCGCCGGGCGGACGTCGGGCGAGATGTCGAAAAGACTCGCGAACGTTTCGGCACCCGACACGCCGTCGGCCAGGGCGTGGTGAATCTTCAGTGCGATCGCCGCTCGTCCGTCGTCGAGTCCTTCGATAACGAGTAGTTGCCACAAGGGTCGCCTTGGCGACAGCGGGCGGGAGAGAAAATCCGAGATCATCAAGTCAAATTGATCAGGCGTGCCCGGCGTCGGCAGAGCGACGCGTACGACGTGTCGGTCGATGTCGAACTTTCTTTCCGGCACGAGAATGGGCCACGTGATGTCAAACGGAGCACGCACGATTCGTTGCGTCAACACCGGGATCTCGTGGAGGCGGTCCTCGATGTTCTTGCGGATCAACTCGTAGCGCCTTTTCGGGTCGGCCACTTCGCCGAAGTCGAGTTCAATGACCGCGCCGATGTTCATTGCTGAGCCGGGCACCTCGAGCAGGACGAAGGCGCTGTCGAGCGGATCAAGGAACTGCGTCAACGTCCCGAACTTCCAAAGCCACCCTCGCCGCGCTCGGCGGAGGGAAGTTCCTCCACCACCGTGAAGTGCGACGTGGGCACCGCCACGACGACGAGTTGCGCGATGCGGTCGCCCTTATGAACCACGTAATCGTGTTCGGGATCCAAATTCACGAGCGCCACCTTCAACTCGCCTCGGTATCCAGTATCGATCAGGCCCGGCGCGTTGGCGCACGTCACGCCGTGCTTGGCCGCGAGTCCGCTTCGGGGAAGCACAAATCCGCCGTGTCCTGGCGGAATCGCTACGCTGAGTCCCGTCGCGACCATTGCCCGACCGCCGCCGGCTCGTAGCGTGTGGGTCTCAATCGACACCAAATCGCAGCCGACGTCTCCCTCGTTGGCGTACGTCGGCACGACCGCGTCGGCGTGAAGCGCCTTCACGAGGATTTCCATAGGGGCAGGTTACCAAGGTGATCACGGCGTGGCTCAGTCTTCTGTAGTCTCGCACTGTGCTCGTATGGATGGATTTGGAGATGACGGGACTCGAACCCGATCGTCACGTCATCGTGGAAATCGCGACCGTCATCACCGACGATTATCTCAACGTCATCGCCGACGGACCGGACCTCGTCATTCACGCAACCGAGGAACAACTCACCCAAATGGGTGACTTCGTTACCGAGATGCACAAGAAGTCCGGCCTGTTGCCGGCGATCGTGTCGTCGACCGTGTCGACCGAGGAGGCCGAAGCGGCGACGCTGGCGTTCTTGAAGGAACACATCGGCGAAGCGAACTCGGTGCCCCTGTGCGGTAACTCCATTGGCACGGACCGACGGTTCCTCCAGGAGTACATGCCCACACTCGAGTCCTTCTTCCACTACCGCAACGTCGACGTGTCCACCATCAAGGAATTGGCACGGCGGTGGAATCCCGAGGTTCTCGCGGCGATGCCCGAAAAGGACACCTCGCACCGCGCTCTCGATGACATCCGCGAGTCGATTGCCGAATTGGTTCACTACCGCTCGACCCTGTTCTCGCCGCCCGCCGACGCAACGTAAACCCGCGCACAATGGCTGACGTCCCCCTCTCGCTCGCCGAAGCCACCGCGCAGATGACCGCCCCGGGCCAAATGTTCGAAACAGCACGCGAAGTGGTCAACGGCATCGAGATGACGGTGTGGAAGCACGCGCCGGCGAATCTGCGTCAGATCTTGGATCTCTCGCTCAATCACGCGAGCGACGATTTCTTGGTCTACGAGGGTCAACGCTTCACGTTCGAGCAGCACTACCGTGTCGCCGCGACGTTGGCCCGTCGTCTGGGCGAGATCGGCGTCGCCAAGGGCGACCGCGTCGCGATCGCGGCGCGAAACCTGCCCCAATGGGTCAGTTCGTTCTGGGCAGCAATGATCACCGGCGCCGTGGTCGTGCCGCTCAACGCCTGGTGGACCAGTGACGAACTCTCCTACGGACTGAGCGACTCGGGTTCAACCGTGGTCGTCGTCGATGAGGAACGTCTGGAACGACTCCGTCCCCACCTCGACGACCTCTCGTACCTGACGACGATCGTCGTGATCAGTGGCGATCCCACGCGGCCCGCCCAACTCGGCGACGAACACGAGCGCGTGAGGATCGTGAGCTTCGACGAACTTCTCGGCGAGGTTGACACTTCGG
>JADGOK010000177.1 GCA_017882985.1 Acidimicrobiales bacterium | reverse complement strand
CCTTGTACTCCTGGACTAACGCCAGTTCGAGGGTGGACTCGTAGTCGTCGAGCTCTTCTTCACCCATGGGGGCGGTTCTACGCGCGCTCGGTGACGCGGAGCTCCTTGATCTTGGCGGCCTTCCCGCGCAGATCACGAAGGTAGTACAGCTTGGCGCGACGCACGTCGCCGTAGGAGTCGACCTCGATCTTGGCGATGGTGGGGGCGTGCACGGGGAACGTGCGCTCCACGCCGACGCCGAAACTGATCTTGCGCACCGTGAAGGTCTCCTGGAGTCCCGAGCCCTGGCGGCGGATGACGACGCCCTGGAAGACCTGGACGCGGGTGCGCGTACCCTCGACCACGCGCACGTGGACCTTCAGGGTGTCGCCGGGGCGAAAGTTGGGGATGTCGTCGCGAAGCGAGTCGCGGTCAATGAGGTCAGTCGGATTCATGAGAGCGGTCCCTTTCGGATCACTGAGGACTTCAAAGTTTAGCCGTTCCGGCCGGTCTCATCCAACGCCGTGAATTCGCCCAGTAACGCCCGGTCCTCGTCGCTCAACCCGCCCCGTTTGGCGATCAGGTCGGGCCGACGCGCGATCGTGCGCGCCAGGGCTTGGGCACGACGCCAGCGGGCGATCTCGCCGTGGTTGCCCGAACGCAGCACTTCGGGCACTTCGCGACCCCGCACGTTAGCGGGCTTGGTGTAGTGCGGGTACTCGAGGAGTCCGTCGCTGAAGGACTCGTCGACGCTCGACTCGTCGTTGCCGAGCGCGCCCGGGAGCAGGCGCACGACCGCCTCGATGACGCACAGCGCCGCGAGCTCACCACCGGCGAGCACGAAGTCGCCGAGGGACAGTTCGTCGTCGACCACCAGGTCGATCGCGCGCTGGTCGAATCCCTCGTAGCGGCCACAGAGCAGCGAGAATCCCTGGAGCGCGGACAACTCGACCGCGACGTCCTGGGTGAACGGTCGACCCGACGGCGTGAGCGCGAACAGGGGCCTCGCGAGGTCGGGCGTGTTCTCGACGGTGCGCACGATGGGCTCGGCGCGCAGCACCATTCCCGCTCCCCCGCCAAAGGGCGTGTCGTCGACGGTGCGGTGCACGTCGTCGGTTTCGTCGCGAATGTCGTGCAGGTGCAGCTCCCAGACGCCTCGCTCCTCGGCGCGTCCCAAGACCGACGTCGACGCGTACTGGCGCACCGAATCGGGAAACAGCGTCAGGACGTCGACGCGCAGCGTCATTCGAACAGCCCGTCGGGTACGTCAACGTCGATGCGCGTGTTCGCTTCAACGTTGGTGACGAACGTCAGGGGCACGAGCGCGCCATTGTCGAGCACCAGGATGTCACTCGCCGGATTCGACTCCACGTCGACCACGACGCCACGTCGCACGCCGGACTCGTCGAACACCTCGGCGCCGAACAGCTGATCGATCCAGATGACGTCGTCGTCGTCAATGCGCGGCGCCGAGAGCACGACGCCGCGCCACCGATCGGCGTCTTCGCGCGTGCGAATGAGGTTAAAGGTGACAATGAAGCGATGCTGGTGGGCGGCGGCGGCTTCCACGACCAGCGGACCGCGTTCGCTGAAGAGTTCGGTGCCCACGGCCATTCGTTCGTCGCGGTCGGTCCACAGGTCCACGAGGACTTGACCTTTGAGACCGTGGGCCTTGATGATTCGCCCGACTTCGAGCGTGGGGCGCTCGTCGGCGCTCGGCATTAGTCGACGATGTCGACGGAGGTGTTCACGCCGTCACGCGCACCAGCGGCGCCCACCAGGGCACGTATCGCTTGGGCAGTGCGACCACGACGGCCAATGATGCGACCCATGTCGTTCGGTCCAACGCTGAGCGACAGGACGACCTTGTCGTGACGCTCGCTCACCTCGACCGAGACCGCACTGGGGTCCTCGGCGAGTGACTTGGCGATGAATTCGAGTACGGCGGTCGCCGTCTCGGCGCCTTCGGTGCCGGAGGAACCCTCGTTGACCTCGTCGCCGAGGTTGTCGCCGTCGCGGTCATCCGCGTCGATCGTGTTGATGTCACCAGCCTCGTAGTCGTCGTGCATGTCGCTCACTTGGCGGCCTTCGCAGTCTTCGTGGCGGGCTTCGCGGCCTTCTCGACCTTGGCGGGCTTCGCGGCCTCGTAGGCGTCGAGCGCCCCGCTCGTCTTTAACAGTTTGGCCACGCGCTCGGTCGGCTGGGCGCCCTGGAGCAGCCAGCGCACGACCTTGTCATTGTCCACCTTCGTGACGGTCTCGGGCTGAGCCGCAGAGATGCCGCGCGGCTCGTACGTGCCGACGATCTCGAGAAAGGCCCCCGAACGGGCTCGGCGGCTCTCCGCCGCCACGATGCGATAGGTCGGTTGCTTCTTCTTGCCCATACGCACCAAACGAAGTTTCACAGCCACGACGAAATTCCCTTCAAACCTTTTGTCCCGGTCCACCGGGACTGGGCGATATACCCGAGCGTCAAAGTTTAGCGTTGTTTGGGAGGGGTCACCCTCCCGCCCTTCTTCTTCTTGTTTTTGGCTCCGGAGCGCACCGGCGGCGCGCCGGCCTTCATACCGGCGCCGAGCGCCTCGAAGCCCGGTGGCAACGATTCGCCTCGAGCCGCACCGGCGCGCGCGGCGAGTCCGGCCATGCGACCCATGCCGCCGGGCAGATTGGGCGCTCCCCCGCCGCCCATCTGCTTCATCATCTTTCGCATCTCGCCAAACTGCTTGAGCAACTGATTGACGGCCTTCACCGTCGTGCCGGAGCCGTCGGCGATGCGAAGACGACGCGATCCGTCGATGATGACCGGCTCGCGGCGCTCGCGCGGCGTCATCGAGCGAATGATCGCTTCGACCTTGTTGAGTTCGCCGTCGTCCACGTTCGACGCGGCGTTGCGCATCTCCTTGGTGACACCCGGCATCAACTTCATCAGTCCACCCAGCGAGCCCATCTTTCGCACCTGATTCAACTGGGAGAGGAAGTCGTCGAGCGTGAAGGTGCCACTCATCATCCGTCCGGCCGATTCGGCGATGACGTCGGCGTCCATCGTCCGCTCGGCCTGTTCGATCAGGGTCAGCGCGTCGCCCATGCCCAGGATGCGCGACGCCATACGCTCGGGATGGAAGAGGTCGAAGTCGGCCATCTTCTCGCCCGTTGACGCGAAGACGACCGGCCGGCCGACGACGCCACGCGCCGAGAGCACTGCGCCACCGCGCGCGTCGTAGTCGAGCTTCGTGACGATGATGCCCGAGAGCTCGAGGGTCTCGTGGAAGCTCTTGGCGGTGAAGACCGCGTCCTGCCCGGTGACCGCGTCAATGACCAGGAACGTGTAGTGCGGTTGCGTCGCCTCACTGATATCGCGCACCTCGCGCATGAGCGCCTCGTCGATGCTGAGACGTCCCGCGGTGTCGATGATCACGACGTCGCGACCGATGCGCGTCGCCTCTTCCAGACCGCGGCGCGCCACCTCGACGGGGTCGGTCGCTTCGCTGAAGACGTCGACGCCGATCTGGGCGCCCAGGACACGAAGTTGTTCAACGGCCGCCGGCCGCTGGAGGTCCGCCGCCACCAGGTACGGCTGGCGACCTTGTTGTTTGAACCACGACGCCAACTTCGCCGCGGTCGTCGTCTTGCCCGCACCCTGGAGACCCGCGAGCAGGATGACCGTCGGTGGGCGTGACGCGTACGTGACCTTGAGGGCCGATCCGCCGAGCACCTCGACGAGCTGCTCGTGCACGGCCTTGATGACCTGTTGTCCCGGCGCGAGACTCTGGCTCAACGCCGCACTGCTCAGTCGTTCGCGCACCGCGTCGA
>JADGOK010000176.1 GCA_017882985.1 Acidimicrobiales bacterium | reverse complement strand
GTACCCTCACCGACGCACTCAACGACACCCACAACGCCGCACTGCTCGGCGCGGGCAACAAGATGTTCTGGTCCGAGGCGCACCGCAGCACCATGGAGTTGGCGCTCGACGTGCTCGGCATGGAAGCCCAGATCCTGTCGGGCCACGGCGACGCCGAGGGTACCCTGCCGGGGCACCGCCGGGGCCGCGCTGACTACCCGGTCTCTGACACCCAGGCGTCCTTCTTCTTCTCTCGGTCCGAGACCATCTGGGGCGGCACCGCCGAGATCCAGCGCAACATCATCGGCGAGCGGGCCCTCGGATTGCCCAAGGAACCAAAGGCGCAGAAGGTCTAGACGGTCGAGACCGCCTGGAGCTTCTCGGTGCTGCGCAGATTCTGGCGCAGCGTGATGACGAGACCGAGGGCCGTCACCAGGGTCAGCAGCGCCCCGACGAACAGTCCCATTCGGGGATTGGTGCCCGCGATGATCAGACCGATCAGTGGCGCGCCGATCGGTGTCGTGCCGAGGAACGCGATGCCGTAGAGACTCATGACCCGTCCACGCATCTGCTGACTCGAATTCAGTTGCAACGTGGCGTTCGCCGACGACATGAAGGCAATGGAGAACGCGCCACAGGGTACGAGCAGGATCTCGGCCCATAGCAACGTGGGGGCGAAGGCCACCGAGGTCATGAAGAGACCGAATCCCAGCGACAGCATGACGAGCAACTTCGGGGTCGGCCGCGAGCGGTGCGCGATGAAGAGTCCACCAATGATGGCGCCGGCACCCATGGCACTCATCAAGATGCCGTACTGCGTGGCGGTGCGCTGGTGGAAGGTGGTGTGCGCAAGGAGCGGCAGCGTCGTCGTGAAGTTGAACGCAAACATTCCTACGACCGCGGTCGCGAGGATCACGTTGCGCAAGAGCGGCGTCTGCAGCACGTACTGGAGCCCGAGGCGCAACTGTCCGCTCTGGCGTTGGACCGTCTTCATGGGCAGGAACTCGCGCTTGCGCATCAAGGCGAGCGCCAACAGCACCGCCAGGTACGACGCGGCGTTGGTGTAGAAGCACGCGGCGGTGCCGACGAGGGCGATGAGGCCGGCGGCGATGCCCGGGCCCACGACGCGACCCGAGTTCATCAGCACGCTGTTGAGACTCACGGCGTTGGCGATGAGGTCACGTCCGACCATCTCCTGGACGAACGCCTGACGGGCGGGCACGTCGAAGAGGTTCACGAGACCCAACACGAACGCCACGACGTAGACCGACGCGACCGTGACGTGATGGGTCGTGACTAGCAGTCCCAGCACGAGGGCGAGGAGTCCCGCCGAGGTCTGCGTGAAGTACAGGATGCGGCGCTTCTCGTAGCGGTCCGCGATCAGTCCACCGTAGGAGCCGAGGATCAGCATCGGCAGGTACTGCAGCGCGATCGCGACCCCCAGGTCCACCGACGATCCGGTGAGTTTGAGAATCAGCCAGCCCTGGGCGACGGTCTGCATCCACGTACCCGAGACCGAGATCAACTGGCCAGCGAAGTAGAGGCGGAAGTTGCGTACGCTCAACGCCGCGAACGTGCGCGACGAGAATCGACGCACTGCGCTCACGACTCCTCCATCAGGACCTCGAGGAAGCGAACGAGCTCTTCGGCCTTTCGTTGGTCATCCGTCGAGAGTGACTGCAGTTTGCGCTCGAGGAACTCGGTCTTGCGCCGTCGGATCGCGACGATCTCCTTGCGTCCGAGGGGCGTCAACTGCACCCGGGTGCAGCGACGATCGTCGAGGTCGGCCGAGGAGGTGATCAGTCCCGCCGCCTCCATTGTTCGAACCATTCGCGTCACCGATGGCGGTTGCACGTGTTCGGCGACCGCGAGGTCGCCCAGCGAAGAATTACGAAGATTGTCGATCGACGCCAACATCGAGGCCTGTGCGGGAGAGATACCGCCGAGGGACGACGATCGCAGGCGCCGGTTGAGACGCGTCACGGCCCGTCGCAGCCGGGCCGCCGTCTCGTTCGTCGTCGCGTTATCCATTAGTTCACCTAACTAAATAATAATGGTTCGCCCGAGGGTCCGCAACAGTTTTTTGCGAATTAGAGCTGGCGGAAGCGCGGCACGTAGCCGCCCGAACCCAGCGACATCGAATCCTCGGGATCGATGGAGTCGTCCACTCCCCCAATGACCTCGGTGACCCAGTCCAAACGGTCGGTGAGGATCCGCGTGACGCCACCCTGCAGCGTGGTCGACGAAATCGCGCAACTCGAACAGGCGCCCTGTAACTGAACCTCGACGACCCCCGTCTCGACGTCCGCGCGCAGCAGCACCAGATCGCCACCGTCGGCCTGCACCGCCGGGCGCATCAGGTCGAGCAGGGCGTTGAGGGCCTTCAGCCGCGTCGAGCGCTCGAGGTCGGTAATCGAATCCATGGGTCCAGTCTGCCGTGGCGCCAGGCATTCGTGACGCCGCGGGGGCGAGTTAATAAACTTTCGCCCATGGACGACCTCGTGACCTGGCGAGCAGACGATATCGATCTGTCGGATCTGGACTTCTGGCGTCGACCGTGGAGCGAACGCGAAGAGGCGTTCAAAGTCTTGCGCCGCGACCGACCGATTTCCTTCTACGACGAACCCATCATCGAGGGCACGTCGGTGGACTTTCCCAAGGGCGCAGGCTACTACGCGCTTACCAAACACCGCGACGTAGCGACCGCGTCACGACACCCCGAGGTCTTTCTATCGGGGCCTGGCGCCGTGTCCCAGATGGATCTCCCCACTGAGTTGGTCGAGTACTTCTCGGGGATGATCTCGACGGACAATCCCAAGCACGCCCGACTACGACGCATTGTCTCGAACGCGTTCAACCCCAGGAACATCCGCGCGGCCGAAGAGTCCGTCGAGCGCGTGGCCGACGAGCTGCTTATACGAGCCCTCGACGGCGGTACCGGCGACTTCGTCGCCGACTTCGCCGCGCCCTTCCCCCTCGAGATCATCTGCACGATGATGGGCGTGCCACGAAGCGAGTACGCGACCGTACTTCGATGTTCGAACATTATTCTTTCAATGGGTGACCCCGAATACGTCCCCGAAGGCAACGATCCTGTCCTCGTGCAACTCGAGGCCGCGGTTACCCTGACCGCCATCATGGAGGAGCTCGGTAAATACCGTCGCGACAATCCCGTCGACGACATCACCAGCGCCCTCGTGAACGCCGAAATCGAGACCGAGAAACTCACCCAACAAGAACTGGCCTCCTTTTTCGTTCTCCTCGTCGCGGCGGGCAACGAAACCACGCGAACCGCACTCGCGCACGGACTGCACGTGCTGAGCGAGCACCCCGATCAAAAGGCGCTCCTCGTCGCGGACTACGAATCACTAGCGAAGACCGCGACCGACGAAATGGTCCGTTGGGCCTCGCCGATCATCTGGATGCGTCGCACCCTAGCGAGCGATTTCACGTTGTCCGAATGTGAGTTGAAGGCCGGCGACAAGGTGCTGCTCTTCTACAATTCGGCGAATCGCGACGAGGACGTCTTTGACGATCCCTACGTCTTTGACGTCGCGCGCACGCCGAACGATCACTACGGCTTTGGCGCCCCCGGTCCGCACTTTTGTCTCGGGGCACACCTTGCGCGGCGCGAGATCACCGTGATGTGGCGTGAGCTTCTCTCGAGAACGCCCAACATCCACGCGACCGGGCCGCCGTCGCAGTTGGCCTCCAGTTTCGTGAACGGCGTCAAGCACCTGCCGTACGACTTCTAGTTGACGTCCTCCCCGGCGACGTCACTCAGGCTGATCGAGCGGCAGCCGCTTCGTCGTAGGCGTGC
>JADGOK010000175.1 GCA_017882985.1 Acidimicrobiales bacterium | reverse complement strand
GCCGTCTACGAGTGGGACTACGCCCGACAACTGCTCCATCTTCGAGCTGCGGAGACGACGGGGGCCGGCACGGACCGACCGGCCGAACTCGAGCACTCGCTCTATTCCGAGGAGTACCTGGTGCGCCGACCGCTCTTGCGGGCCATTGCCGGCGCGGCGGGCGACGGTCCGGTGCCCATCCTCTTGATCGACGAGATCGACCGCGCCGACGACGAGTTCGAGGCGTACCTGTTGGAGATCCTCTCGGATTTCACCGTGACCATTCCCGAGCTCGGGACCTTCAAGGCAGAGCGCCCCCCCATCGTTATCCTGACGTCGAATCGCACCCGCGACGTGCACGACGCGCTCAAGCGCCGTTGCCTCTATCACTGGGTGGACCACCCGAGTTTCGAGCGCGAGGTTGCTATCGTGCGCCTTCGCGTTCCCGAGGCGAGCGAGCCAATCGCGCGCGAGGTCTCGGCCGTCGTCGCCGAGCTTCGCCGACGCGGTCTCTTCAAGCCACCCGGCGTCGCCGAGACGATCGACTGGGCCCAGGCGATCAGCGTGCTCGGCGCGAGTCACCTCGACGAGCGCACGGTCGAGCGCACGCTGGGTGCGGTGATCAAGTACCGCGAGGATGCCGAGCGGGTACGCGCGTCGGGACTGTCCGATTTGGTGAGCGGGGCCCTAAAGTACGGCACATGAGCGTAACGGCTGCGACTGATCTGGCTGCGCTCGCGACCGGATTCTCGCGCTCGTTGCGCGCCGCCGGGCTCGATGCGCCGGCGAGCGCGACCATCGACTTCGCCGAGGCACTGGCGCTCGTCGGGACCGACCGACCCGAACACGTCTTTTGGGCCGGTCAAGCGTGTTTCTGTCGCAGCGAAGAGGACGCGACGCTCTACGCCGAGACCTTCCGGGCGTTCTTCGCTCAGAGCCCGACGATCCTTCCGCACGGCCGACTGACGACCGTTCCGCCGGTGCCGATCGCACGACCACCGGCGGCGATCGAGTCCGAGGATTCGGGGTCCGACGAGGACCGCAGCAACGAGGAGGACGAGCCCGACGAGCCACCGCGTCCCGTTGCCTACAGCGCGGCCGAGCTACTGCGCGCGAAGGACTTCGCCCACTGCACCGAGGCCGAACTCCACGAGGCCGAACGGCTCATCTCGAACCTGCGGCGTCGACCACCGATGCGCCGCGGACGTCGCCTGACGGCGGGGCGCGACCCGAGCCGAGGCGTGCTCGACGTTCGTCGCACGCTGCACTACGCGCTGGCCTCCGGCGGCGACCCGGCGCGCCTCGCTCGACGCGTGCGGGGTGTTCGGGCGCGCAAGGTGGTCCTCCTGCTCGACGTGTCGGGATCGATGGGCGCCTACACGCGAGCGATGTTGCGATTCGCCCAGGCCACGATCGTGTCCCAGCGAAGCGTCGAAGCCTTCACGCTCGGGACCCGCTGCACCCGGGTGACGCGCGAACTGTCGTGGCGAGACCCCGACGCGGCACTGGCGCGCGTGGCGGCAACGGCGACCGACCTCAAGGGCGGTACCCGGCTGGGTGAGTGTCTGGGTGATTTCAACGACGCATGGGGCGTCGGCGGGTTGGCCCGCGGCGCGATCGTGGTACTCGTGTCCGACGGGTGGGACCGCGGTGACCCGGCGGTGCTCGCGACGCAGATGGCGCGACTCGCCCACGTGGCGTACCGGGTCATCTGGGTGAATCCGCTGAAGGCGTCGCCCGGGTACGAGCCACTCGTTCGTGGCATGGCGGCGGCGTTACCCTTCACCGACGAGTTCTTGTCAGGTCACTCGCTTGACGCGATAGGCGAATTAGCGGAGGTGATAGCGCGGTGAAAGAGATTCTCTCGACCGTTGACGCCTGGCTCGCTGCGGGTAAGCGAGTGGCGATCGCGAGGGTGATCGGGATCGAGGACTCGGGCCCTCGCGACCCGGGCGCCACCATGGCCGTGAACGAGGACGGCGAGGTCGCCGGTTCGGTCTCGGGGGGCTGCGTCGAGGGAGCCGTCGTCACCGAGGCACTCGACGCGCTGACGACGGGTCGAGCGCGGCGCTGCACGTTCGGTTACTCCGATGACCAGGCGTTTGCCGTCGGACTCACCTGCGGCGGAACCGTGCACTTGCTGGTGGAGCCGCTCGACTGGTGAGCGGAGAGATCTATCAGGAGCTTCGCCGCTCTCTGCGTTCGGGCGAACCAGTATGCCTCGTGACGGTGACCAATGTCGCTGAGGAGTTCGAGGGGTTGGCGTCGCTCGGAGCCAAACTCCTGGTCCATTCTGACGGACCAACCGTCGGCACCCTCGGCGATCCCGAGTTGGACCGCGTCGTCGCTCGCGACGCGCGGGCGATGCTCGAACGCGGCGTCACCGGAACCCGTCACTACGGTTCGCACGGTGAGGCTCGTCGCGAGGATCTCGAGATGTTCGTCGAGTCCTTTGTCTCACCTTCGCGACTCGTGATTTTCGGCGCGGTTGATTTCTCGAGGGCACTCGTCGAAGTCGGCAAGATCCTCGGCTTCGTCGTCACGGTCTGTGACGCCCGCGCCGTGTTCGCGACCACGGCGCGATTCCCGCTGGCCGACGAAGTCGTCGTCGAATGGCCCGACAGTTACCTCGATCGGGTGGGTCGCACGCTCGGCCCGCGCGACGCGGTGTGCGTGCTTACTCACGACACCAAGTTCGACGTACCCGCGATTCTCGGCGCGCTGGCGAGTGACGTCGGCTACATCGGAGCGATGGGCTCGCGGCGAACGCACGAGAAGCGCTGGGAGCGACTACTCGAGGCCGGCGCGTCCGAGAGCGAACTGCGGGCTCGCTTGATGAGCCCGATTGGCCTGGACGTGGGGGCACGCACGCCCGAAGAGACCGCGGTGTCCATCTGTGCCGAGATCATCGCCGTGCGCAGCGGGCGCGCGCTGCGAACGATGACGCCGTTGCGCGACGGGTCGGGACCAATCCACTAGTCGAACGGATGGGATCGACTGATGATCCTTCCTTCCCCGGGGTCACTCGTGAGGTGAAGCGCGAAGGCGCCACCGTGGCTCGACCCAGTCGCTCGTTATGCTGAGCCGATGTCTGTCGCCGCCGTGATACTGGCCGCCGGAAGCGGAAGCCGCTTCAACGGCGACGACCCTGACGCTCGACCCGGAGCCAAATTGCTCGCCGTCGTGAAGGGTCGGCCTCTCATTGCCTGGGCGATCGCTCCCGCGCTGCAAGCCGGTCTGGACGAGGTGATCGTCGTGGGTGGGGCCGTGGAACTTTCATCGGTGGTTCCCGAGACCGTCACCTTGTTACAGAACGACGACTGGTCGGTCGGTCAAGCGACGTCGCTGCACGTCGGCCTCGAGTGGTGCAGGAGGAAGGGCCATCGGAGCGCCGTGATCGGCCTCGCGGACATGCCGGGACTTCGCGCTGCAGCGTGGCGTGCGGTCGCGGATGCGCCACTCGGGCCGCTGGTCTTTGCGACCTACGAGGGCAGGCGCGCTCACCCGGTGCGTCTCGACGCCGAGATCTGGCCGATGTTGCCAACTGAAGGGGACGAAGGTGCACGATCGGTCGCGCGCCGTTACCCTGAACTCGTACGAGAAGTCGCTTGCGTCGGCGTCCCCCAGGACATTGACACCCGCGAAGATCTGGAACTTTGGAGCGGAACGAATGGAACTGACCAACGAATTTGATGTCGCCGTCCCGGTGGAGAAGGCGTGGGCGGTACTCACCGATATTGAGCGGATCGCCCCGTGCCTGCCCGGGGCGCAACTGCGCGAAGTTGAAGGTGATGAGTACCGCGGGGCGGTCAAGATCAAGGTCGG
>JADGOK010000174.1 GCA_017882985.1 Acidimicrobiales bacterium | reverse complement strand
CTGCCTCGCGCGTGAGGACCTGGGCGAACTCATCACGTACGCCCGCGAGCGCGGGCTTCGTCTCGGGATCGCGCCCTCGGTCACCGAGCGACTCACGCGAGAGGTTCTCGAAGACCTGTACACGCTTGGTGTGCGCAGCATCTCGATCAGCCTCGACGGTGCCGACGCGGCGTCGCACGACTCGCTGCGAGGGATCGAAGGACACTTCGACCAGACGATCGCCGCGCTCGAGATGATGCGCGACATTGGTTACCGCGTCCAGGTCAACACCACCGTCATGAGGCGCAACGCCCGAGAGCTCGCCGACATCCTTTCGCTGCTGCGCACGTCGGGCGTCAAGATCTGGGAAGTGTTCTTTCTCGTCGGTGTTGGTCGCGGACGCGACGTCTTAGAAGTGACACCCCAGGACGCCGAGGACATCTGCCATTTCCTCGTCGACGCCACGTCATTCGACATGACGGTGCGCACCGTCGAGGGACCGTTCTTTCGTCGCGTGCAGGCGCAACGGGCCAAGGATCCCGACGCGGATCACCTCGACGCCGAGGACGCGGGCGAGCTGTACCGCGAACTTCGCGCGCGCCTCGACCGCGAGACTCCCAGTGCCGCCGGCGCCAAGAAGAGCGCCACGATCGCGACGGGTGACGGTCGCGGCGTGATCTTCGTGGGCCACGACGGCGAAGTGCACGCGTCGGGATTCTTGCCACTGTCACTCGGCAACATAAAGTCAGAGCCACTGGGCACGATCTACACCCAGCACCCGTTGTTGACGTCGATTCGTTCCGGTGCGCTCGAGGGCGCGTGCGGATGCTGTGAGTACCGACGACTGTGCGGAGGCTCGAGGGCACGCTCCTTCGCCGCAACGGGTCGCGTGCTCGGCGATGACCCGGCGTGCCTGAACACGCCCACGCATCTGACGCTGCTCGGCGTCTGAGTTACATCGCCGTCGCTTCGTAGATCTCCAGTGACCCGCCGGCGGCGAAGTTGGGACAGTCCTGGACCAGAGTGACGGCGTCGTCGAGGCTGGTCGCCTCGACAATGGAGTAACCGGTGAGGTCGGCCGACGAGTCAACCCGTCGTCCGTTGGCGTCGATCCCGGTCGATGCCCCGAAGGGATTGCCGTGGTCGGTCACCGCCAGTCCGAGCTTCTGGAACCAACTCATCCAGGTCGCCATCACGGCCTCGACGTCGGCGGGCGCCTCTCCCATCTGACCGCCTCGATACACCACGACAAATTTGGCCATGACGCGACCTCTTTCTTAGCTCGATGACTCTTTCTTGGTCGTTTTAGCTCAGTGGGGTCGCAATAGCGAACGAAATGTTCGCGGCAGGACGATGCCCCCCTCGATCAGGAGCATCGGAGCCGCGAACTGAGAGCGTCGCACTCGCGTGACGAATGAATGCTTCGGGAGGGTGCTACTTGCTCAGGCCCAGTGCACGAAGGAACGAGCGCGTGACGCCGTTCGTCGTCGCGTACGCGCGTCGACGGGCGTAACGCTTGGCGTAGGCGCCGGGCCCCTTCGCGGCGGCTTGAACATTGCCCAGGATCCGGGCGTCGCGGTAGAGCGACGATCGAAGGCTTCTCCTACGGGCCATCACGACTCCTTTGTTCGAGGTCTCACTGATAGCAACGTAGCGAAGAATCTCGACCGACGCGACGGTCTCGGTGACCCTCAACTGACCTCCACGTCAGTCGAGTAGCGCCACCGCAGCACCTAACGTGGTGATGAGCGCAGAGGAGACCGGATGACGAATCGACAGGTAATACTGGCCCAGCGTCCGACGGGGATGATCGACGCCACGACGACGTCGTTGGTGGAGAGCCCCACGCCGGTCTGCGGACCGGGCGAAGCGCTCGTCAAGGTGGGAACCCTTTCGATCGACCCCACGATCCGGGGGTGGATGAACGACGCACCGGGCTATCTGCCACCCATTGGCATCGGCGACGTCATTCGATCGTCGGGCGTTGGCGAAGTAGTGGAGACCCAATCTCCCTTCTACAAAGTCGGCGACAAGGTGTTTGGCTTCACGAATTGGCAGGAGTGGGTCATCGCCAACGACGAGAACAAAATGTCCGTGTTGCCCACCGGAATGGGGCTGGATCTGCCGACCGTGATGAATGTCCTCGGCGTCACGGGCATCACGGCATTCTTCGGACTCACCGAGATCGGTCAATTCAAGGAGGGTGACGTCGTCGTCGTTTCCGCAGCTGGCGGTGCGACCGGCTCCGCCGTCGGCCAGATCGCCAAAGCCCGCGGAGCGGCGAAGGTGGTGGGCATCGCGGGTGGACCGGAGAAGTGCGCCGAGGTCGTCGATAAATTTGGCTTCGACGCTTGTCTCGACTACCGCGAGCCCAACTTGTCCCGGCGTCTGCGAGCGGCGTGTCCCAACGGCGTCGACCTGTACTTCGACAATGTTGGTGGCGAGATCCTCGACGCGGTTCTGACGAACATCGCGATGCACGCGCGCGTTGTCCTGTGCGGGGCGATCTCGCAGTACAACAACATGGAGAAGCCCCAAGGGATTACCAACACGCTGATGCTCATCGGGCGTCGGGGCCGCATGGAAGGTTTCATTATCCTCGACTTCGCGTCGCGCTTCGCCGAGGCGCAGATCGAGTTGGCGACCATGGTAATGAACGGCACGTTGGTCCACGAGGAGCATCTGGTCCAAGGGCTCGAGCACGCGCCCGAGGCGCTGAATCTGCTCTTCAGCGGGGGGAACCACGGTAAGACGTTGGTCGTAGTCGACGACACTGTGAAACTTGACTGACGCGACACTGAACGAATCGACAATCCCGTCGCGCGATCGGGTCACGCTGGTCCTGTTCCTCGTGGCGTTGGTCGCTGGTTTCGGCCAGTTCGGTGCGGTCGCGTCGCTCAATGACGTCGCCAAGCACTTTGGACACGTCACCGCGAGCGGTTCACTGCAGAGCGCGATCGGCCTTTCGGGATCGGTGTTGGGCCTGGGTCTCGCGACCCTGCGCGTCGCCTCCCTGGCCGCGTTGCCGCTCGCGTCACTCGCCGACCGATGGGGTCGAACGCGGATTCTCCAACGCACCCTGACGCTCGGACTCGTTGGTACCGCTCTCGCCTCGTTGAGTCCGAGCTATTGGTTCTTCGTCATGTGCTTCGCGGTCGCGCGACCGCTGCTCTCGGCGGCGTCGACGCTGGTGCTGGTGATAACGGTCGAACTCTCGAGCATGAACAAGCGAATTCATCGCCTCGTGATCATGGCGGCCGGCGCCGGCTGCGGCGCCGGTCTTTCGGCGGTGCTGCACGGCGTTATCCGGGGTCCGAACTCGTTTCGCTGGCTCTTCGCGCTGACCCTCGTGCCGGTCTTCGTCGTCGTGCCGATGTTGCACTCGGTCCC
The DNA here is from genome assembly GCA_017882985.1 of Acidimicrobiales bacterium. Classification (GTDB taxonomy): domain Bacteria; phylum Actinomycetota; class Acidimicrobiia; order Acidimicrobiales; family RAAP-2; genus RAAP-2. Next base: position 438 of record JADGOK010000174.1, on the reverse strand, counting down.
CGAGCCGACGCACCATTCCGACGACGTGCCGCTCGCGCATCTGGGCGCGGTGCCGCGGCCTCTGCGCGGTCGCTTGGGCATCGTCGCGACCGTGGCCTTCGCCGTGGGGTTGGTCACCGGACCGGCGAACGGCTTTGCGTTCGTCTACGGCGAGGGCATCTTGCGGATCAGTCCGCACGTCGTCGCCGTCGTCGTCGCGTCGAGCGCGTTGACGGGCCTCGGTGGACTGCTGCTCAGTCGACGGTTGGCCCGCACGCTCGGTCGACGTTGGACGGTCGCGATCGGCGTGGTCGCCTCGGCGGTGACGTCGACGTTCGCCTACAGCGGCGGGCGTTTCAACTTCACGTTTGGCTACCTCATCGGGGTCGCCGCCGCCGGGCTGCTCGCGCCCGCCGCGAGCGCGCTCAGTACCGAGATCTTCCCGCACACGTTTCGCGC
>JADGOK010000006.1 GCA_017882985.1 Acidimicrobiales bacterium | reverse complement strand
TGGAACGCTTCGACGATCGCTGGGGCCTCTTCGAGCAAGACGTGCTCGCTGAAGCACTGGCGCACCGACAATGCGACGAGGGCCGCGATGACCTGGTCCGAATCGCTGTCGTCCATTGTGTCGAACTCGATCTTGCCCTGGGTCGACTGCACCATGGCGCCGAGGTCGCTCACGCGCGGCACGACCGTCGCGTCCTTGGTGCGCAACGTCCGGCGTAGGGCGTTGGCGACCACGGTCTCGTAGTTGGCGATCGACAGGCGAACCGAGACGCCCGAGCTCTGACTGATCACGTGGCTCTTGCGCGCGACGTGACTGACGCGCGCCACGATGTCGTCGATGAACCACGGCACCGTGATTGGCTTGGGCGAGGTCGGCAGCTTCGCCTCCTGGTGGACGATCGCGATCTCGGTCGTGAGCTCGTAGGGATAGTGCGTTCGAATCTGCGATCCGAAGCGGTCCTTCAGCGGCGTGATGAGGCGTCCTCGGTTGGTGTAGTCCTCGGGGTTCGCCGTCGCGACGACCATGACGTCAAGATCCAGACGCACGAGGTGGCCGCGAATCTGCACGTCGCGCTCTTCGAGCACGTTGAGCAGCCCCACCTGGATCCGCTCGGCGAGGTCGGGCAACTCGTTCATCGCGAAGATGCCGCGATTGGACTTGGGCACGAGGCCGTAGGAGAGCGCCCGCGGATCATCGAGGAAGAGACCGGCCGCGACCTTGATGGGGTCGACCTCGCCAATGAGGTCGGCCATCGAGGTGTCGGGTGAGGCGAGCTTCTCGGCGAACCGCTGACTGCGGTGCACCCAGGCGATCGGCGTGTCGTCGCCCTTCTCGTCCACGAGGTCGATCGCGTACGCCGAGATCGGGGCGAAGGGGTCGTCACGAACCTCCGACCCCTCGACGATGGGCAGCCATTCGTTGAGCAACTCCACGAGAGAACGGATCATGCGGGTCTTGGCCTGTCCGCGCTCGCCGAGCAGGATGATGTCGTGACCGGCCAGCAGCGCCGTCTCGAGTTGGGGCAGCACCGAGTCCTCGTAACCCAAGACCGCCGAGGTGAGGGGACGGCCCTCGGCGAGGCGCTGCTCGAGGTTGGCGCGCATCTCTTCTCGCACCGACATTGGCTCGTAGCTCGAGGCGCGCAGCGCGCCCAGGGTCGTCGGCAGATCGAGGGGCGCGGTGGGGGTCTTCATATAGGCACCTTATGGGTGATTACGCCAGATTTTCCCGCACCGCGCGCGTCGGCTTCGCTCCCGAGCGCAGCGTGTGCTGCACGAGCGCGCCGCCCGGCCGATAGGCCAGATGGGCCGCTCTCGGCGCGTTCAAGATCACGAGGTCCGCGCGCGCCCCGACCCGCAGCACCCCGACGTCGTCGCGTCGAAGGGCCATCGCGCCGCCCCCGGTCGCCGCCCAGAGTGCCTCATCACAGGTCATCGACATCTCTCGTACCGCCAGCGCGATGACGAAGCCCATGCTCGTCACGTAGGACGTTCCCGGATTGCAGTCGGTGGCGAGGGCGACCGTCGCGCCCGCGTCGAGTAGTCGCCTCGCCGAGGGATACGCCGAACGCGTGGAGAACTCCGCGCCGGGTAGGAGCGTCGCCACCGTTCGTGACGCGGCCAACATCGCGACGTCACGATCATTGACGTGGGTGCAGTGATCGACACTCGCCGCGTCGAGTTCAACCGCCAGTGCCACGCCGCCGGACTCTCCGAGTTGATTGCCGTGTACGCGTAGTTCCAATCCCGCTTCGCGCGCCTTCAAGAGGATCCGACGCGACTCGTCCACGCTGAACGCGCCCTCGTCGCAAAAGACGTCGGCCCAACGGGCGAGCGGCGCGCACGCATCGAGCATCTCCCCCGCGACCAGATCGACGTACGCGTCGCGATTCGAAGCGAACTCTTCGGGCACGACGTGCGCGCCGAGAAAGGTCACCTCGTCGCTGAAGGATCTCGCGACGTCGAGCAGTCGGACCTCTCCTTCGGTCGTCAGCTCGTAGCCCGACTTGATCTCCACGGTCGTGACGCCGCTGTTGAACAGTTCGTTCCAACGTCGGGCGGTGGCCCGTCGGAGCTGCGCGCTCGTCGCGGCCCGCGTCGCCGCGACGGTTCGCCCGATTCCCCCGCCGTCGTAGCGCTCTCCGGCCATGCGCGCCTCGAACTCGTCGGAACGTTCGCCGGCGAAGACCAGATGCGTGTGGCTGTCGACAAAACCGGGCACGACCGCGGCACCCTCGGCGTCGATCAACTCGTCGGCGTCGGGCGCCTTCGCGCTCGGCCCGATCCAGAGCACGCGTTCGCCGTCGAGTACGACCGCGGCGTCGCGGGCGCGACCCATCACCGTCTCGTCACCGAATCGTGGATCGTTGGTCGTCAGTTCACCAATGTTGACGACGACGCGCGTGGTCATCAACCCTCACGCATGGGAATGCGTACGCCGCGCTGCTCCGCGGCCTCGTCGGCCAGTTCGTAACCCGCGTCGACGTGGCGGATCACGCCCGTGCCGGGATCGTTGCGCAACACGCGCGCCAGCTTCTGACCGGCGAGCGCGGTGCCGTCGGCGACGCAGACCTGTCCCGCGTGGATGGAACGCCCGATGCCCACGCCGCCGCCGTGGTGGATCGAGACCCAGGTGGCGCCCGAGGAGGTGTTGAGCAACGCGTTGAGCAGGGGCCAGTCGGCGATGGCGTCGGATCCGTCGAGCATGGACTCGGTCTCACGGTACGGCGAGGCGACCGAGCCGCTGTCGAGATGGTCACGCCCGATGACGATGGGTGCGGAGAGCTCGCCCGACGCGACGAGGTCGTTGAAGGCCAGTCCCGCCCGGTCGCGCTCGCCGTAGCCGAGCCAGCAGATTCGCGCGGGCAGGCCCTGGAAGGCCACGCGGTCCTGGGCCTTGGTGATCCAGCGGTGCAGCGGTTCGTTGTCGGGAAAGAGCTCGAGGACGGCCCGGTCGGTGCGCGCGATGTCCTTGGGGTCACCCGACAGCGCGGCCCAGCGGAAGGGGCCCTTGCCTTCGCAGAACAGCGGCCGGATGTAGGCCGGCACGAAGCCGGGGAACTCAAAGGCCCGCGTGTAGCCACCGAGCGCGGCCTCGCCGCGAATGGAGTTGCCGTAGTCAAAGACCTCGGCGCCTTCGTCCATGAAGCCCACCATCGCCTCGACCTGCTTGGCCATCGAGGCGCGGGCACGGTCGGTGAACTCCTCAGGTTTCTTGTCCGCGTAGTCGTGCCAGTCCGCGAGGTCGATCCCCTCGGGCAGGTAGCTGAGCGGGTCGTGCGCGGAGGTCTGGTCCGTGACGATGTCGACCTCGACCCCCCGACGCAAGAGTTCAGCGAAGATCGTCGCCGCGTTGGCGAGTAGTCCCACGCTCAGCGCGCGACGCTCGGCTTTGGCGGCGAGCACGCGCGCCAGGGCGTCGTCGAGGTCGTCGGTCCACTCGTCGAGGTAGCGGTGCTCGACGCGTCGCTGCAGTCGCGTGGGGTCGACGTCGACGCACAGACAGACCCCGTCGTTCATCGTGACCGCCAGGGGCTGGGCGCCACCCATGCCACCGACGCCGCCGGTGAGGGTGAGGGTGCCCGCGAGCGTCCCGCCGAATCGCTTCTGCGCGACCGCGGCGAAGGTCTCGTAGGTCCCCTGCAAGATGCCCTGGGTGCCGATGTAGATCCACGATCCGGCCGTCATCTGGCCGTACATGGTGAGCCCCAACGCCTCGAGACGGCGAAACTCGGGCCACGTGGCCCAGTCGGGGACGAGATTCGAGTTGGCGATGAGCACGCGCGGGGCCCACTCGTGGGTTTGAAAGACCCCGACCGGACGACCGGACTGGACGAGCATCGTCTCGTCACCTTTCAACGTGCGCAGCGTCCGCACGAGGGCGTCAAAACTGCGCCAGTCGCGCGCGGCGCGCCCGGTGCCGCCGTAGACGACCAGGTCGTCGGGCCGCTCGGCCACTTCGGGGTCGAGATTGTTCTCCAACATGCGCAGCGCCGCCTCTTGGGGCCAGCCCAACGTGGACAACGTCGTGCCTCGTGCTGCTCGCACCGGTCGGGCACCTTCCATAGTCACTCCTCTAACGGTTTACGCGAGCGCGACGTAGCGACGCACGAGGTCGAGCAACTCGTCGCCGCGAACGAGCTCACCCACGGCCGCGATCTCGGGCGCGAGCCATCGGTCGTGACCGGGTCCACCGCTCGCCGCGTTGACGCGCTCTTGGATCGTGCGGGTCACCGGTGAGGCGAGCAACGGCGCGCGCAGGGCCAACGCGCGTGCACTGGCGAGCAGTTCGATCGCCAGCACGTCGGCGAGGGCGTCGATCGAGCGTCGCAACTTTCGCGCGGCGTGCCAGCCCATCGACACGTGGTCCTCCTGCATGCCCGACGAGGGGATCGAATCCACGCTCGCGGGCGACGCGAGTCGCTTCATCTCCGAGACCAGTGCCGCCTGTGAGTACTGGGCGATCATCAGTCCCGAGTCGACGCCGGCCTGGTGGGCGAGGAACGGCGGCAGTCCGTAACTGCGACTCACGTCGAGCAGGCGGTCCGTGCGCCGTTCGGCGATCGAGGCGACGTCGGCGAGGGCAATCGCGAGGAAATCCAAGACGTACGCGACGGGCGCTCCATGGAAGTTGCCGTTGGAGACGAGCGTGCCGTCGGCGAGCACCGAGGGATTATCGATCGCCGAGGCGAGCTCGATGTCCGCGACGCGCGTCGCGTGAGCGAGTGTGTCGCGCGCCGCGCCGTGGACCTGAGGGGCGCACCGCAGCGAATAGGCGTCCTGCACCTGGGTGACGTCGTCGAGGTGGGAGTCGACGATTGGCGAATCGGCGAGCAGCATCGCCAGGTTGGCGGCGCTGTCGCGTTGGCCCGGATGCGGCCGTAGCGCGTGGATCTCGGCGAGAAAGACCCGGTCGGTGCCGCGCAACGCCTGAATCGACAGCGACGCCGCGAGGTCGGCCGTCGTGAGCAGGTGCGCGCTGTCGTCGATCGCCATGATCAGTTGACCCAACATGCCGTCGGTGCCGTTGATGAGCGCGAGCCCCTCCTTTTCGGCGAGCACCACCGGCGCGAGACCAGCTGACGAGAGAGCCTCGCTCGCCATCATCCGTCGACCACCGGCGTCGCGCACGTCGCCCTCGCCCATCAGTGCCAAGGCCACGGCCGCGAGTGGCGCGAGGTCGCCCGAGCAACCGAGCGATCCGAACTCGTGCACGACCGGGGAGATCTGAGCGTTGAGCAGTGCCGCGTAAGCGAGCGCCGTCGAGGGACGCACACCCGACACGCCGCTGCAGAGATTGGTAAGTCGCGACACCATCATCGCGCGCACGACTTCGGTTTCTACTTCCGCTCCCACTCCCGCCGCGTGGGAGCGAATGAGTGATCGCTGCAGGTCGCGACGCTGATCGGGCGAGATGAACGTCGTCGCGAGCGATCCGAACCCGGTGGAGAGTCCGTAGATCGGCGTTCCGCTCTTGACGAGTACGTCAATGGCGACACGCTGTCGCTCGAGACGCACCAGCACGTCGTCACCAATCGTCAGCGGCTCGAGTCCGCGGGCGACGGCCAACAACTGCTCGCGCGAGAGCGGCTCAATACCCAGTTCGATGGTCATGACGGTCTCCTTCGTACGCCGGCGAGCGCCTCGAGAATCAAGAGCGCCGCCAGTCGAACCGTGCGTTGGTCGTCGCTGTCCCGTCCGACGTCGATCTCGGTGATATCCATCACGCGCACGCGCGCGTCGGCCGTCACCGTTCGAACAAATCGCCGCATCTCGTCCGCACTGAGCCCACCCGGGGCGGCGCCGGGACAGCCCGGCACGACTGAACGGTCGGCCGCGTCCATGTCGACGTCGACGTAAACGTGCCGTCCGCTCGCTCCGGCGATCGCGAGGGCGCGCGCGACGACGTCCTCAATCGCGTGGGCACGCATTTCGTCACGAGAGACGACGGTGATGCCCGCGTCACGGGCGCGCGCGGCGTAAAAGGGCGAATTGGAGAAGTCGGCGAGGCCGATCTGGACGACGTGGCGACCGTCCAGTCCGGCTTCGAGGAGCTGGCGCACCGGTGAGCCGTTGGACTCGCCGTCGCGAAGATCGAGGTGCGCGTCGAGGGTAATGAGTCCCCAATCCTTGAGGGCCGGTCCGGCGAGTCCGTGCAGCGCGTGCCAGGTGGCCGCGTTGTCACCTCCGAGCACGAGCCCCATCGCCAGATCGACGTCGAAGCGCGCGACAGCGGTGGCGACGCGTTCGGAGCCTTCGGCCCCGTCGGGGTCAAAGACGTCGCCGTAATCGACGAGCGCCATCGTCTCGGCGAGGTCGAGCCCGTCAGAGTACGACCACGTCGAGTAGCGCTCGAGTGCCTCGCGAATCGCGTCGGGCGTGTTGTGCCACGAACGCGTCGTCACCGACGTCGTGTACGTGAAGACGCCCAGCAGTCCGACGTTGCGACGATCGGCGACGGGGTGATCGTGCACGAGTGACGCCGCTGACGGCCAGTGGGGATCGTGGGTCATCGTCACACCGGCCATGCTACGCACGCCGCCGGAGGCGGTTCTAGGAACCTGGCGGCGTCGCGGTCGTGCTCGACGTGGTGCTGGTCGTCGTCGTGCTGGTCGTCGTCGTGGTCGTCGTGGTGCGACATCCCTTGCCGGCGAGCGAAAGACGCTGCGCTCGAACGGGGCCCGGAGGACCCGAGAGTCCGGGGCTTTCCCAGCTGCACGACCAACGATTTGGCTCGGCCATCGCGACGAAGAAGTCGCGCAGCCATCCGCCTTCGTAGATCGTCGGACTGTGCTCACTCATCGGCAGTTGGACCGGGAAGAGGCCGCCGTTGGCGTGCAACGGATGCAACGAGGCACCCATGATCGGCCAGTAGGGATTGATGTCCAGTTGCATGGCCGCTACGGCGCCCGCGCTGATCAGCGCCTGACCCAACTGGTTCTGCAGCACGCGGCCCATGGTCGCGACGTAGATCAGGTTGCCGCGGCGGTCGACGCCGAGGCCGGTGCGCGGCTCGAGTGGATTGCCGCCGAGCGGGTCGCCCCACTCGCGCCACAGCGACGGCGCCGCGGCCGGCGCCAACGCGCCGTTCAGAACGAGCGGACCCAAGTTCTGGCGATAGCTGATGGGGTGAAATCCCTTGGGCGGAAACGTGGTCGATCCCCAAACGCCCATCGCCCAATGGCCCCCGGTGTCGATACCGATGGTCATTCGGCCTCGCGACAGCGGCACCAGTCGCAGACCATCCACGACCGCGCCGCCGGCGGCGGCGGACTGCTTGAACCCGCCGTTGAAGACCGCGACGACGCCGGCGAGACCTTCGGAGGGCCAGTCGATAGCGGGACCGGCGTCGACGGGTGCCCGCGACGAGAGATTGGGATCGATCGAGCCGACGTGCCAACGCAGCAATGTCGTGCGCGCGTGGAGGCGCAGGACCCGAAACGTCACGGCGCCGACCACGATGTTGCGAAAATCGACCATGACACCTCGCGACGAGGAACTGGCGACCGTCCATCCCGCCTGTGGTCGCTCGAGTGGGATCGTCGTGGTCGTCGTACTCGACGCGGTGCTCGACGTCGTGGTCGTTCCCGCCTTGTTGGCGAGCACGACGCCCGAGGTGACGCCGAAGAGGACCAGCACCACGAGCACGGCCTGAACCGCTCGACGAAAGCCTCGAGGGCGGCGCGGGCTCACGTGCGCCTAGCGGTCGATGGTGCGTACGCCGTCGCCGTCGGACTCGGGCGTTGCAGCGGTGATGAATTTAGGCACCTCGGCCGGCGCCAACTCGTCGTGTTGATCGTCCACGTAGACCGGCGCGGGTGTGGCGACGTACTCGCCCTCGGCGGTACGGCTCACCATGTTCGGCGTCTTACGCTTGCCGCCACCCTTGGTCGTCTGGAGCTCGAGACAGATCTTGTAGGTGAGCGGGTACGCCACGAACGGCGTGACGATGGTGAGTATTCGCATCGCCCAGATCACGGCGCTTAAGGGCAGATGGAAGAAGTTCGCGATGACGTCGGTAGAACTGGCGAGGAAGAGAACGCTGACGAACGCCAGCACGGCGACACCCGCCGCCGTGCGCTTGGGTCGGTAACTCGGCCGGTCGAGCAAGTTGTGCGTCTCGTGGTCCTTGGTGAAACGGCGCTCGAGCGCCGGCCACACGAAGATCAAGTTGAAGATGAGACCGGGCAGGATGATCGCCGGAATGAACACCTCGAAGGGGATCGTGTAGCCAAAACTATGGAAGCTCCACGACGGCCATATTCGAAGCGCCCCGTCGAGGAAGCCCATGTACCAGTCCGGTTGGACGGCGTAGCCGATGCGCGACGCGTCGTAGGGGCCGAACTGCCAGATCGGGTTGATTTGGGCGAAGGCGCCGAGCAGCGCCGTGACGCCGCCGATAATGAACAGGTAACCAGTGGTCTTGGCCATGAAGACCGGGAACATGGGTGAACCCACGACGTTCTTTTCGGTTCGTCCTCGACCGGGGAACTGGGTGTGCTTCTGGCGATACAAGAGAAACATATGGACGCTCACGAGCGCGATGATGAGGCCCGGCACGATGAGGATGTGCAAGATGTAGAAGCGCGGGATGACGGCGGTACCAGGGAAGTTCCCGCCAAAGACGAGGAAGCCGAGGTACGAGCCCACGAGTGGGATCGACAAGAGGATGGAGTAGGCGATGCGAATACCGGTGCCCGAGACGAGGTCGTCGGGCAGTGAGTAACCGAGGAAGCCGTTGACGATGGCGAGGATGAGCAACGCCGAGCCAATCGTCCAGTTCAGCTCGCGCGGCTTTCGGAAGGCGCCGGTGAAGAACACGCGCGCCATGTGGATGACAATGGCACCGACGAAGATGTTCGTTGCCCAGTGGTGCATCTGACGCATCAAGAGTCCGGCGCGCACGGCGAAGGAGAGATCGACCGACGAGGCGTAGGCCTGCGTGACGTGTTGTCCGTCGAGGGGCAGGTAGCTGCCGTGGTACGTCACGATGGCCTGGCTCGGGATGTAGTACAGACTCAGGAACACGCCGGTGACCAGGAGCACGATGAACGAATAGAGCGCGATCTCGCCGAGCATGAAGGACCAGTGGTCGGGAAAGATCTTGTTGAGGAACGAGCTTCCGCCCTTGGCGACGCCGATACGGTCGTCGAGTTCGCCCAGCGCCTTGCCGACCGCACCGTACGGTCCGAGGGCCTGCTGCTTCATGCGTTTGGTGCTGACGACGTCGCTGCTCACGGGCGCTCCCAGAATCCTGGCCCGACGGCCTCGTGGTAGTCACTCTGGGCACGGATGTAACCCTGTGGATCAATGAAGAGCGGCAGTTGGGGCAGCGGCCTCGGCGCGGGGCCGAACTGAGGGATCGCGCCGTTGGTGACGTTGAACATCGACTGGTGGCACGGGCAGACCAGGAGTTGCAGTTGCTGTTCGTAGAGACCGACCGGACAGCCGAGGTGCGTGCACATCTTGGAGTACGCCACGTAGCCCAACGGAGCCCAGGTCTCGCGGCCCTTTTGGGTCGTGAAGTTCTGGTTCGAAATGCGAATGAGCACGGTCTGGTCGACCGCTTGTCCTCGATCGGTGTCCTGGGTCCCTTCGGGAAAGACGGTGACGATCGATCCCACGGCGAGGTCGCCGACCTGGATACGACGACCCGTTTGATCGACCGCGTACGAGCCCGAGCGCCAGTCGGTGTGAAAGAGCGTGCCCTTGGGCAACGGTCCGAGGCTTCGCAGCAACGGGAAGATCGCCACGACGCTGAAGATGCCGAGGCCACCGCCGAGCAGCCCACCGAGCATCTTGCGTCGCTTGATGACGTTGCCGCCGCGCTCGACGATTGCCGCGGCGAAGGCGTCGCGCTCGATCTGGGGGCTGGTGTGCGGGTGGCGGTCTTCGACGAAGGGACCTTGGGGCATGAGGTACTTACCCCACGCCACGACGCCCACGCCGAGGAACAAGAGACCGCCGCCCATCGTCGCGCCGAGGATCCACGACTTCGCGTTCACCCAGTAGCTGGCGCCGAAGCCGGCAACGAGCACGATGCCGAGGAGGAAATTCAACGCGATCACCCGTTCAACCAACTGGGGGTTCTTCGCCGCCGGCTGGAGATGCGGATCGTCCTCGGAGAGACCGCTCAGGACGACCGGTGTTCGCTGTTCGTGCACTTCGCTCATTGACGCTCACCAATCCAGAAACCGAACAGGGCGAGGATACCCACGCCCAAAGCCAAACCAACGAAGCCCTCCGCGACCGGTCCGAGTCCCCCCAAACCGAAGCCACCGGGATTCTGGGGGTGCTGGATCTCGGTGGTGACGAACTTGACGAGGTCGCGCACCTGGTAGTCACTGAGGTTGCCGGTGAAGCGCGGCATGTTGCCGGGACCGGTTCGAATGGCTTCGGCGACCTGGGTCGCGGGAATGTGGCGAAGCGACGGCGCGTACGTGTTCATCGCCAACGCGTCGCCGTCACCTTCAATGGTGTGACAGGCCGCGCAGTTGAGTGCGAAGAGCGCGGCGCCGTCCGCGACGTTGGCGCCCTTCAAGTTCACGGTCGGGATACTGGGGAACGCCGGCGACAACGAGTTGACCCACGCCGCGATCGCGATCGCCTGGTCGTGGTTCAATCGGGCCTGACGACGAGGCGCCTGGACCGAGCGCGGATCCGCGGCGGGCATACGACCCGACTCGATCCAGAAGTCGATGGTCGCCGGTCCGAGGCCGACCAGATTCGGAAACGCGCCGTTCGTGCCGTTCGCGGGAACACCGTTCGCCTCGGTGCCGTGGCACGACGCACAGTTCTGCAGGAAGAGCGCCTTGCCGAGCGCGGCCA
>JADGOK010000005.1 GCA_017882985.1 Acidimicrobiales bacterium | reverse complement strand
TCAGACGTTCGTCTCCCAGGCGGCGGCACGACTGAACCGGGTGCATCCGCGTGTTGTCGCGATCACTGGATCGTACGGTAAGACGTCCACGAAGAACTACTTGGCGGACCTCTTGTCACCCGACGGAGGAGTCGTCGCGACGCCGCGCAGCTTCAACAACCGCGCGGGCCTCTCGCGCGCGATCAACGAGAATCTGGCCGACGACACCCGTGTCTTCATCGCCGAGATGGGAACCTACGGTCCGGGCGAGATCCGCGAACTCTGCGAGTGGTGCCCGCCCGAGATCGCCGTCGTGACCGCGATAGGACCCGTGCATCTCGAGCGGATGAAGACCCTGGACGTGATCGAGCAGGCCAAGTTCGAGATCACCGAGGCGGCGTCGACGGTCGTAGTGAATACTGACGACGATCGACTGGGTCGATGGGTCGATCGTCTCGTCGCGAGCGGCAAAAGGGTGCGCACGGCTGGATCGGTGCGCCTCGACGCGTCGGTGCGTGTCGTGGTCGAGGAGAACGCTTGGGCGGTGGTTCTTGACAACGAGAGAATCGCGACGATGGAGCCGCGGCACGGCGTCCAACCAACCAACGTCGCGTGTGCCGTGGCGAGTGCTCTGGAACTCGGTCTCTCGATCGACGTCGTCGTTTCGCGCCTTTCGCGCGTGACACCCGTCGCCAACCGGTCCACCGTCGCCGTCGCGCCGTCGGGCGTCGTGGTGGTCGACGACACCTTTAACGCCAACCCCGCGAGTGCCGCCGCGGCGTTGAAGCTGCTGTCGTCCTTGCAGCTCAGTGGTCGACGCGTCGTCGTGACGCCCGGACTCATTGAACTGGGTCGCGATCAGTACGGTGAGAATCTTTCGTTGGCGAAGAAGGTCGCGGCGGCGCGGGACGAACTGGTGGTCGTCGGACGAACGAACGTGACTGCGTTGGCGACCGGGTACGAACAGCCGCTGCGTCGCTTTGACACCCGTGAGGAGGCGGTCGAGTGGGTTCGATCGGCCCTCGTCACGGGCGACGGTGTTCTGTACCTCAATGACCTCCCCGACCACTACCCTTGATTGCTTAATGACGGTGTGGCGAGGAGTCCCATGACTATTGGCGTGCTCTTCGGGGGACCGACGCCCGAACACGACATCTCTATCCTCACGGGCCTGCAAGCCCAGCGCGAGCTCATCGGCAACCAGCGCGCGTCCATCGGGATCTACTGGTCCAAGACCGGCGCGTTCTACTCCGTGCCCGACGACGTCGAGGCCGAATCGTTCCTCGACGGTCTTCCGAAGGGGTCGAGCGAACTCTCGCTTCGCCTGGGTGGCGACGGCGGGTTCTTTACGACCGGCTCTCGAATGGGCAAGGACCGTCGATTGGACCTCGAGGTGGTCGTGCTCGCGACGCACGGTGGCCCTGGAGAGGACGGTTCGATCCAGGCCACGCTCGATCTCGCCGGCGTCGCCTACAGCGGACCGAGCGTCGCGGGCGCCGCGCTCGGCATGGACAAGTGGGCCTTCGGCGCCGTCATGGCGGCCGCTGGTTTGCCGACGCTGCCCCGAGTCCTTCTTTCGCGCACGACCACGTCGCTGCCCTTTGGTGGACCGTACATTCTGAAGCCCCGCTTCGGTGGTTCGTCGATCGGTATCGACGTCGTCGACGATCTGGCGACCGCGCTGGCGCGTCTCAATACGAATACGCACCTCAATCGCGGCTGCGTCGTCGAACCCTTCCGCGATGATCTCACCGACTTGCAGATCGCGATGCGCACCTATCCCACGCTGGCGCTGTCGGCGATCGAACGACCGATTCGGCGCTCGAGCGCCGCGGAGATCCTCGACTACCGCGACAAGTACGTCGGTGGCGAAGGAATGGTGTCGGCACCGCGCGAACTACCGGCGGTCCTCGCGGGCGGTCAACGCGAGATGATTGAGGCGCACGCGCGAACGATCGCCGACGTGGCGTCGGTACGCGGTGTCGCGCGCGTGGACTTCCTCGCCAGCGAGACCGAGCTCTACGTCAACGAGATCAATACGATTCCGGGGTCGCTCTCGAAGCACCTCTTCGTCGCGCCACCCCTCGCGTTCTCCGAGCTACTGGCCGATCTGATCGCCGAGGCCCTCGAACGACCCGCGCACCGCTACAGCGTCGCCGGAGCCGACGGGCTCGTGCTGCGAACGGCCGGCTCCATCGCCGCCAAACTGGCGTAGTCGCGGAACACGCGAGAGTGCGTCAGTAAGGGCGTCGCTGTAGGGGTCGATGAGCCGGCCCTGACTCAACGCCCAGAAGGCCAGCTCGAAGTCACCTTCGTCCATGGCCTGGCGGTGCAACGCCAGGGACGCCCATTCGCCGTCGCGCAGCAGTCGCGCCGCGAAACCTTCGGCGAGGAACCACTCGAAGCCGCGAAGGGCGCTCGCGAGCGGCTCGCCTCGAACGAGCGAGAGCGCTCGCTTGGCGAACGGGGCTGCCTCGTCGAGGGGGAGTTGACGCGCCCGGGCCGTGAGCGAGTGGAAGATCTCGACGTCACTGGTAATGGCGTGGGTGACGTAGAGACCCGACGACGTGACGGGATGCAGTCGCGGCCCCTTCGCGTCGACGCCGAGACTGCGGCGAATGGCGCTGGCCGTGTTGGCGAGCGTGCGCGTGGAGGCGTCGACGTCGGCGTGGGTCAGCACCCGGGTACGGAGTCGGTCGCCGGTGACGGGTTCGTGTCGGTGCAGTGCCAGGTACGCGACCATTTCGACGCATCGCCGGCGCAAGGTCGCAGTGAACGGCTCCTCGAGTCCCACGACGCGAGGGTCGGCACGCAACAGCTCCACACGGATCTCGTCCGATTCGAGTCCGTTGGCATCGGCGGTCACGTCGTAGCGACGTTGCGACCTCGTCGAGGACGTCGCGAGCAACGAGACATCGGCGCACAGTCGCTCGTCATTGGGAGCCGGATCGATCGTCACCGAACAGGCGCGAAGACCGTCGTCGAGGTCGCCGGCGGAACCCAGGTAGACCACCAGAGAATTGCGAAGCGATCGCGTGGCGAGGGAGCGCAGCAACTCGTTCTCGCCGTGAGCGAACGACAGTCGTCCGCCTTCGTGCAGGGCTGCGGTCGACTCGATGATGTCCGCGTCGCTCCACTGCGCCGGCACGCGGAGCCGGCCGCCCTCGCGGGCGAAGGAGAGCACGACGCCGCTCAATTCATCCTTGAGCACGCACACGACGACCGGGTCGGTGCTCGCAGAGATCGGCGCGAAGTTGAACTCGCCCGTGATGGTGACGACGCCTTCGAGGCGGTCGCCAATCGCGTGGCGAACCCGCGCGACCTGACCCGGACTCGAGGCGCGCAAGAGCGCGACGGTCTCGTCGATCTCATCGTCGCCAAGTTCGAGTTGCTGGTTGCGCAACACGTCGCCCCGCCGTTTGGCGATGAGCGCCATGGGCAGCGCGCTGAAGGAAGCGAGATCGATGGGCATCGAACCGCCGTGTCCTCGATGAGACGATCGAAACTCTGGTCCAGCGACCGGCACCGGTGCCGAAGACCGGTCGTGCACCGAATCACCGGCGCGTACGACGACGCCTGACGCGTGCACCGGGACCGGGGCGCTGAGTGCGGAGGCGGTCACGAGAAATGGCAGTGCGGCGACCACGAGACCGGCGAGCCAGGCACTCCCGCCGGCGCCGATCATGAGTCCGCGGCGAAGTCGAAGAACGTTGCGCACCAGCTGGAAGAGAAAGAGCAGCCAAAAGAGGCTTAAGCCCACGAGCAGGGTCCGGATGAGGCCGGCGTTGGACAAGCGGGCGGCGAGAGACCACTGGGAAACCACGACGAAGGGCAGAAGGAGAAAGTAGAGCGCCAGACCGACGCCGTGCAGTGGACCGGCGGCGAATCGACCTAGCGCTGTGGGGTGAGTTGCCACGTCGGCGACGCCTCGATATTCGTTGAGGTGAGCTTGAGTTGGCAACGCTGCGCTCCATTGACCACGATCAGTGCGTTGACTGGTCCGCTCACGTCGGGGCACAGCAACTGCGCGGTGATGGGAGCGCTCGAGGTCAGGGTCCACGTGCCCGGTCCGCGAAGGGGTACCACCGCGACCGCGAACGCTGGACTCAGCGCGCCCGTGACGACGCCGCTCGAGACGCTTACGCTGGGCGCGCGCGCGGGTGACTTCACGATCGAACTTGTCGCGACGACGGAGTGCGTCTCGATTGTTGCCGTCGTCGGCGTGGTCGGCGTGGTCGGCCGCACTGGTGTCGTGGTTGTCGTTGGGGCGGTCGTCGTCGTCGTCGTTGAGGAGACGACCGTCGATGGCATCGTCGTGGGGCTGGTCGAAGAAACGGTCGAGGGCTCGTGCACGATCACCAGACGGGTCGAAGGCTTGGACGTGGCGGTCAGGGTAAACAGCAGGACCAGGAGCAGCAGGGGACTCGACCACATCACCAGATGGGCGCTTCGAAGCGAGAAATGATTGCGCGCCACTGCTATCAGACGGTAGTGGTGTTGGGGTTGAATAGCCATTCACGTTCGAGGTTCCAGCACGCTGACTAGATGAGGAATCGAATAGCGAAGTGCTGCAGTTCGGCTTGCAGTGAACTTGGCGCCGAGTGATCGTCACGTGCGAGTTCACGCAGTGAGCGACCTTCGAACACTCGTGCGTACGTGAGTCGGGCCAATCGGTCGTACTGGCTGCCGCGATAGCTATTCAACCGTGTCTCGAGCGGTGAGGTCGCCATGGCGGGTTCGTTGTTCTGGTCGTAAGCTGACACTGAGCGCGTCGCCTCCTTCTCCTTTAACAGCCAGCGACGAAGACGACCACGAAGCGCCGAGAGAATGTCGGGAGCGGCGAACTGGCGTGACTGACCGGCCCAGTCGACCAGGAGTTCACTCGCGAAACTGACCGCCATGGCGACAGTTTCGCTGGGGTCGCGAATGATGCCGTCGCCGAACCTGAGTTGACGACACACGCTCACGATGCCCGGGAGCATGGTTTGGAGCAACGTGCGACGCAGCAACGGGTGTCGGGATTCTTCGAGCAGTGCGCGCACGATGGCCGCTCGCTCGAGGACGTTGCGACCGCTGTGTGCTTCGAGCGCGGCCACGACGTCGGTGAGGTCGCTCAGCTGTTCGAGTCCCAGGTCGTCGTGGCGGTCGACCAGGAGGGCCAGAGCGACGCGGGCGTCACTCGAGCTGCCGAGTCGTCGCCATTCGCGTCGCAGTTGTCCTAAGAGGTCGGTGGAGTTTGTCATGGCGATTAGTAAAGAGCCGCTCGCGCACCGTCGAACGACCCGCGCCGCGCCCGAGATCAGTACATTTGTCACGACCGACAGGGTGCACGACGGCGCGCACATCGCGGCGCACATAGTCACGGCATAGGCTGGAACCATGGACATTGAAACCTTCTACGAGCAAAACGAGGCCCGACGTGAAAGCGCCGAATTCGAGTTCGGGAGTGAGTGGACCGACGCCTCGGACAACGAGTACGAGTTGTCGTGGGTTGAGGCGACCGGCGAGTTGTATCTGATGGTCGAGCCCGACGCACTCGTGAACGAGGACATGTTCGGCGATTTCTTGATGTCCGAAGAACCCGTCACGGATTTGACGGTGGTGATCGTGGGCAAGGTTGCGTCACTCGCCGCGCTCGAGGACCAGCTCCAAGGGTGGGAAGAGGCGATGCTCGAAGAGAACTCGCTTACCTGGCTCCACGAGCGGTTTTCCGCGTAGCGCGAGTCCCTACAGATACGGTGTTGAAGAGTTCGCGACGTTGCACAGTCGGCGCAATGCCGGTATCAGTTCGGGTATCGGCACGCGCTCAGCCTCACCGATGGTCGTCATGAGCGGATTCCAACTGCCATCAATTGACGTCGCTGCGGCGGCCGACGGCGTGGCTTTTAGCAGCTGACTGAGCGCGCGCGCCTGTAACTGGGTTCGGCGCGCGGTCGTGAGACCGGGTTGGCGACTTTGCGCTTCGAGTACCAGTGCGCGATTGACGCTCTGGCACGAAAGTCTCGCGTCCGCGATCGCACCACCGGTACCACAAGAGCTGAGCGAGACGCTCGCGACCACCAGCAGGGAACTGACGACGAGTGACCGAATTAACCGAGCCACGAGTCGGCAGCCTGCAACAAGAAGTCGCTCACACTGCGTCCGCGCTCGAAGATGTCACAAAGGGGATCCTCGCCCTTGGCGACTTGGCACAACGAGACGGCTCGTCGTGCGACGATGGAGATGCGCCGTTCACTGGCTTCGGTCGGCGACGCGAACACGTCGGTCGCCGTCACCTCGAGAGGCATCTCGAGTCCGCCAATTGGTGCCAGATCGATGGCTAGGCGCAACAGGTCGGGTCCGTGCGGCAGTGGCGGCAGGCTCCAGGTGAGCACGAGGGGGAAGTGGAATTCGTCGGGAGGATCGACGTCATCGGGCAGCCCCAGTACCGCGTCCTCGAAGGCGAGCAGCGTCCTTGGATCGACGTCGAGTTCGATGTGCAGGTCAATGGGTCCGCCGCAACCGTCCTCGGGGTGAAGATCGACCTCCCAGGCCTGGCGCAGCGAGTAGGTCTCGACGAAGTGACGTTCGTCGTGCACGTGGAATCCGTGCGTCACAGCATGGTCCTTGAGGTCTGCGACGAATCCAGCAACATCGATAGCGGCCATTGCCACAAAGGATAGCCCGCCGCACCCCTTCGTCGACGGTCGTAAGTGACGCGAGTCGACGCCGCACGCCGGCACGCGGAGCCAGTCCGTCGCCGACCAACTGTTCAGGTGATCGGCAGGCCAAGTCTTAGGCACTGCTTAATGCGCTTACCAACCCTTTCTTAGGTCGCGCAAGGAGACTGCTCGTCATGGCGGTGTGGTCAACGACCTTCGCGTTGGATCAAGACGCGACGCCGCCTCGGATGACAAGGAGGCGAGGATGAAGTACCTAATCGGCAAGGTGGTGATTCCGGCGTCGCTGGTCGCCGCCTCCCTTGGACTCTCACTCGGATCGACGACCGTTCCCGCGGGCGCGTCGACCGCGCTGCACGAGACACTGGCGAGTTCGTCCGTGACGCTCAGTGGCACGATCTTGAAGCTCGATCGCTCGAAGTACCTGTTCTGGTTCAGTGCCGGCGACCGGCACTTGCGAGTGCGTTACTACAGCACGACCTCGTTCTCGGGAGGTTCGAGCGCGATGCTCGCCAAAGGACTTGACGTCAGCGTCGTTGGAACGTACGCCGGAGCCGCAACGTCGCTGTTGAAAGCGGCGAGCATCAACACTTGACCCGGGAAGCGAGGCGCTCGTACATCCCGTCGTTCGTCAGTAGGTGACGCGCCGACAGAGGCGATCCATTCAGCGCGCTACCAGTTGAGCGAAAGATGAAGCGGAAGATCACTCGACGACTGTCCAATGTCGATGCCGTAGCGTCCCGACACCGTCGTGAACGCGCCACCCTTGAAGATCTGGAATCCCGATTTGGGAATCGTCATCGTCACGCTCTTGGACGCGTTCGGTCCGAGATCGACGCGCACGAGGGCGCGGAGTTGTTCGGGCGGTTCACCCGCGGACGTCGGATACTTCACGTAGGCCTGCACGACGTCGGCGCCCGAGCGTGTTCCGGTGTTGGTGACGGTGACGCGAACGGTCGCACCGGCCGAGGTCTTGGTGACCGTGGGTTTGGACACCTTGAAGGTCGTATAGCTGAGGCCGAATCCGAAAGCGAAGCGTGGCGCGACGTGATTGATCTGGTACCACCGGTAGCCCAGGTCCAGGCCCGTGCCGAAGTCGACCGTGAGGTTGACGCCGGGAAACTGCCGCGCACTGGTGGCGGGCATCGCGTTGTCGCTCACGGGGAACGTCAGGGGCAAGCGACCGGACGGGTCGACGCTGCCGCGCAGTATCGCGGCGATCGCGGCGCCGTCTTCCTGACCGGGATACCACGCCTCCAGCACACCCGCCACCTTCGAGAGCCACGGCATGACAACCGCACCGCCAGTATTGAGCACGACGATGGTGTGGGGATTTGCCGCCGCGACCGCAGAGATCAACGCGTTGCCGTCACCCGGCAGACTCAGGTTCGGCCGGTCGGCACCTTCGGTATTGAAGTCACTGACGAAGACGATCGCGACCTTGGCGCGGCGCGCCGCCGAGACCGCGGCGCTGATCTGTGGCGTCACGTCGGTGAGACTGAACATCGGTGCCGAGTGGTGCCTAATCTGGAACCATCGCGCGGAGAAGGTGTAGCGGTGACCGGCGACGAACTGGACGGTCGCGCTGATGTCCGACGGTGCGTGCAAGCCGAGTGAGGCCAACAGTTGATGGCTGTTGAGGTAGAGCCACGTGTCACCAAACTGCTGAAACGAGATCTCGTAGGTACCGGTCTTGCGCGCGCGAACGACGAAACTCCACTTGTCCCAACCCGCGCCCCGGCCGGGCTTGGACGCGGTGAGCGCCGCGCGTGTCACCCCGGGGTCACTCGCGATCGCGATGTCAGCCTTGCCCGGCTCACCGGAGTAGGCGATCGGTTTCACTAATTTGAGGGGCTTACCACCGACGATGTCGACGTCACTCAACTGGTCGAGGTCCAACGTCGGTGGTCCGCCGGGCTCGTAGGACACGTGCACCTTGTTCCCCACGGCCTGGCGGATCGCGCTGAGTGGCGTGATGACGTAGGGCGGTTGCACCTTGGAGCTGCCACCACCGGCGACCTGCGGGGTCAGTCCGGCCGCCACGCCAATCACGGCGATCGAGGTGACGTTCTTCGAGAGGGGCAGGATCGCGGAGGCGTTCTTCAAGAGTACGACGCTGTTCTCGGCAGCTCGCAGTGCGAGGTTCGCGTGTGCGGGCGTCGAGGCGTTGGCGTACAGCGATCCGTGGAGGGGGTGGGTGATCAGACCATGGGCGAACATCGGCGTCAACACCGCGCGAACCGCTGCGTTGAGGTACTTGAGCGGTAGTGCACCTGATTGCACGAGACGAACGAGAACTGCTGGAGAGCCCGGCTTGACGAGCGCGATGCCGGCCTTGAAGGCGTTCGTCATACTCGGCACCGCGCCGAGATCGGATCGCACGAAACCGTTGAAACCCCACGAGTGCAGCGTCGAATAGATATAGGGATCCGAGCACGTGTTGACGCCGTTCAACTCTCCGTAGGAACACATCACCGACGCCACGTGGGCCTTTTGGACCATCAACTTGAACGGTGCGTCGTAGAGTTCGGCCAAGGCGCGCAGCGAGACGACTTGATTGAGTCGAAGGCGCGCGGTCTCTTGGGTGTAGGCAGAGAAGTGCTTCGCGTTCGCGAGATCACCGGTCGACTGGATGCCTTCGATATTGGCCACCCCGAGCATTCCCGCAAGAAAGGGGTCTTCGCCGTAAGTTTCGAAGATCCGACCACTTTGGGGCACGCGTGCCAGATTCACCTCAGGACCCTGAACGCCGGTAATGCCTTTCGTTCGCGCTTCGGCCGCGACGGCTTGGCCGATGGAACGAGCCAGTGAGGCGTTGAAGCTCGCGGCGATCGCGATCGATGCTGGGAATTGCGTCACGCCCGTCATTCCGTTGGCGACGCCGTTGGGTCCGTCGGTGAGCGACAGAGCGGGAATGCAGAGCGAGGGGATGGCGATGTTGCGATTTTCCAGAGGGGGATAGGTCGCGAGAATCGCGAACGACGCCTTTTGGGTCAACGTCATCTTGGCCAGGACTTCGCCGGCGAGTGCGGCCGAACTCTTAGTGTGGTGCAACGATTCGCTGACCCACGGACACGCGCCGGCGCCAGTCGTGGCGTGCGCGTTCACCTTCGCCGAAGCGCCGGTGGCGTCCGCCGCACGCGGCAGTGACAGTACACCGGCGAGCGCCGCGATGACCGCGACGTTCAGTGCGATGACCAGTCGAGACCATAAAAATTTCTCTGAATTCACTGAAGGTTCCTTGGTCTCAGGTCGAGTCGAACTGTGTTGTTCAACAGCTTTCGTCGACGCTTCACTGCAGAATTCGACATCATCTTCCTGGCACAATTTAATTGGAACGGCACGAGGGGAAGTTCGCGTCTCACCCGCCAAATTGGACTGCGACGTTGAGAAGAATCGACGTGATTGAGATTCGATGACGACGCGACGTGTCCGTTGCGCCGTTGAATTTGGGCAAGTTGGCGCTTCGGGTCGCAATGATTCACTGGGCTCTCGCGATGCACGCGGCGCTGAGCAACGCTCGCGTCAGCCCGTAGGCGCAAGAAGTTCGGCTTCAATCACCGTCGATTCGGCGCCTGCAGGGCCGCTAGCGTTCAAATGTGACCAAAGACCTTTCTTCGCTTTTGCGCGAGTGTGCGTCTGAGATCGGCGAAGCGGTCAAGGGCCATCGCGGTCGTGGTTATTCGGGGATGCGGGTCTCGCAGTACCACTTGGACGTCGCGGCCGACGAAGTGGCGTTGCGCGTCTTGGTGGGGGCGGGTCTGAGGGTAGTGAGCGAGGAGTCCGGCGTCACCGGGGCGGGTGACCTGACCGTGGTCATTGACCCGATCGACGGCTCGACGAATTGTGACCGCGGTATTCCTTTCTTCGCCACCAGTCTCGCCGTGATGCGCGACGAGGAACTCATCGCGGGACTCGTCGTGAATCAAGCGACCGGCACTTGCTTTGAGGCCCAAAAGGGAGCCGGTGCGTTTCGTGACAACGTCGCGATCAGTAGTTCCGGCGTTCGCAACGTCGCGAACGCAATCGTCAGTTTCTCGGGTCTGCCCGATCGCCATCTGGGTTGGGCCCAGTGTCGCTCGCTCGGAGCGGCGAGCCTGGAGATCTGCCTCGTCGCCGACGGATCACTCGACCTCTTCGCCGTGGCCCAGCGCTCGACGCTGCATACGTGGGACTATCTGGCTGGATTGCTGATCGCTCGAG
>JADGOK010000173.1 GCA_017882985.1 Acidimicrobiales bacterium | reverse complement strand
TTGGTGAGCACGATCTTCTTGGCACCGGCGGCGATGACCGTGCGTACCGGGTGGACCACCTGGGACGCGCTGTTTCCCTCGTAGAGGTGGACTCGTCCGGCGACGAGCGCGACGTTGCGCCCGGCCACGTTGAGCGAAAGGATCTGACCCTCGTGTCCGGCGACCGTGGGCGCGACGAATCCGGTCAGCGAGCTCGTCGCAACCTCACTCGTGGGCTCGCCCAACGCCGCAGCACCTTCGCGCCAGCCCGAGCCCAGCACGACGGCGACGTCGTAGGAGTTCACGCCGCTCATGTAACGCAGTTCATCGGCGGCGCGACTGGCGAGCTGGTACGGATTCACTATTGTCCGATCGTGTGCCACACGGTGGATGTCTCGACGAAGGCACGAATTCGACGGAGCGACGAAGGGTCCTCGTTCGCCCGCGGTCGCAGGACTCGCTTGATCGATCCCGCCGCGACGATCGCCAAGTCGTTGGCACCGTCGCCGGCCCCCTCGAGATCGAGACCGTCGACGTCTTCGTGGCTGGCGAGCGTCGGACCGAGCTCTGTGGTGTAGCCCGTGATGACGTTGAACACCCCCGGGGGAAAGTCGGACGTAGCGCTCATCTCGCCGAGCAGGAGTGCCGGCGTGGGACGCTGTTCACTCGCGACGACCACGACGGTGTTCCCGGCACAGATCGGCGCGAGCACGCTGTTCACGAATCCCTCGAGCGATGAGTTCTGGGGCGCGAGCACTCCCACTACGCCGCTCGGAGTGGGAAGTGAGAAGTTGAAGAAGGGGCCGGCGACGGGATTGGCTCCGCCGAGCACCTGGGCGATCTTGTCAGTCCACCCGGCGTACCAGACGACGCGGTCGATCGATCGCGACACCACGGCGTCGGCCTCGGCGTCGCCAATACCTTCGGCAACTGCGACGTGCTCACGCAGTTCGGCCCGACGCGACTCGGCCATCTCGGCCAATCGGTAGATGACCTGTCCACGGTTGTAGGCGGTGGCGCCCCACCATTTGGCCTGTGCGGCGCGCGCGGCGACCACCGCGTCGCGGACGTCCTTGCGTGAGCCTTGCGCGACGTTCGCCCAGAACGCACCCGCGCAAGTAGTCACCTCGTAACTGCGGCCCGATTCGGACCGGGGAAACGCTCCGTTGACGAGCAGCTTGTACGTCTTTCGCACGTCGATACGATCATCAGACATCGAGGTAGGCCTCCAATCCGTGACGACCACCCTCTCGACCGAAACCCGATTCGCGCACGCCGCCGAAGGGACTGGTCGGGTCGAAGCGGTTGTAGGTGTTGGCCCAGATCACGCCGGCGCGAAGCCGTTCGGCGACCCAGAGCGTTCGACTACCTTTTTCGCTCCACACACCGCAGGCCAGTCCGTATTTCGTGTTGTTCGCCTTGGCGACCGCCTCTTCGGGCGTGCGAAACGTCAGTACCGACAGCACCGGACCGAATATTTCCTCACGAGCGATTCGGTGCGATTGGGACACGTCGGCGAACACCGTGGGAGCGAACCAGTAACCGGTCTCGGGCAACGCGCACGAACTGGTGTAACGCGTCGCGCCCTCGCTCTCACCGAAGGCGGTCAACTCCTTGATCCGTTCGAGCTGGGCCGCCGAGTTGATGGCGCCAACGTCGGTGTTCTTGTCCAGCGGATCACCGACGCGCAACTGCTCGACTCTTCGGACCAGTCGGCGCAATACCTCATCGGCGACGGACTCTTGGACCAAGAGGCGCGAACCGGCACAGCAGACGTGGCCCTGATTGAAGAAGATCCCGTCGATGATCCCCTCGATCATCTCGTCGATCGGCGCGTCCTCAAAGACGATGTTCGCCCCCTTGCCGCCCAGCTCGAGCGTGAGACGTTTCGGACTCGACGCCACCCGTTGCTGGATGAGTCGACCAACGTCAGTCGAGCCCGTGAAGGCGATCTTGTCGACGTCGGGGTGGTCCACCAACGCGGCCCCGGTGGAACCGTCGCCGGTGATGATGTTGACGACCCCCGCAGGCAACTCGGCCTGTTGGAGGATTTCGGCGAGTATCAACGCCGACAACGGCGTTGTCTCGGCGGGCTTCAAGACACAGGTGTTGCCTGCCGCCAGGGCCGGGGCCAATTTCCACGCCGCCATGAGCAGCGGGAAGTTCCAAGGGATGATCTGACCAGCGACGCCCAGTGGCTGGGGATCGGCGCCAAAGCCAGCGTGATCGAGCTTGTCGGCCCAGCCGGCGTAATAGAAGAAGTGCGCGGCGGCAAGAGGAATGTCGATATCGCGCGACTCGCGAATGGGCTTTCCGTTGTCGAGCGTCTCGACGACCGCCAGTTCGCGCGCGCGCTCTTGTATCAACCGTGCGATGCGAAAGAGGTACTTGGCGCGCTGAGCGCCCGTGGTCTTGGACCAAACGGTGTCGTAGGCGCGTCGAGCGGCGACGACGGCGCGGTCGACGTCAGCACTGCTCGCCTGGGCCACCGTCGCCAACGTCGTCTCGTTCGACGGATTGAGCGTGGCGAACTGTTCGTGTGAGGACGCTTCAGTGAAGGCGCCGTCGATGAACAGCCCGTAACTCGGCCGCAGGTGAGCGATCGACGCCGACTCCGGCGCCGGGTCGTACGACAATGATCCAAGTTGGGAGTTCGCGAGGTCGTGCTCGGTCACGTCAGTCTCCGCTGAATTCGTCGGGGCGAACGTACGCGCCGTTGTGCTGCTTGGATCGTTGCATCAAGAGGTCGTTCAAGAGTGACGAGGCACCGAATCGAAAGCGATCGGGCGAGAGCCACGACGAACCGACGGTCTCGTTGACGAGCACCAGGTAGCGGATCGCGTCCTTGGTGGTTCGTATGCCACCGGCGACCTTGACGCCGACCACGTGGCCGGTCGACTCGGCGAAATCGCGAACCGCTTCGAGCATCACGAGCGCCACGGGCGTCGTGGCGGCGACCGGGACCTTGCCCGTGGAGGTCTTGATGAAGTCGGCGCCGCCCAGCATCGCCAACCAGCTGGCACGACGCACGTTGTCGTACGTCACGAGTTCACCCGTCTCGAGGATCACTTTCAGATGCGATGCCCCGCACGCTTCTTTCACGGCGACGATCTCGTCAAAGACCAGGCCCAGGTGACCAGAGAGGAACGCCCCGCGGTCGATCACCATGTCGATCTCGTCCGCTCCCGCGGCGACGGCCTCACGCACGTCGAGGAGTTTGACGTTGAGTGACGCTCGGCCCGAGGGGAACGCCGTGGCGACCGACGCGACGCGAACGGGCGCGTCGCCCAACACCGAGCGCGCGTGCGCCACCAGGTCGGGGTACACGCAGACCGCGGCGACGGCGGGCACGGTCGGATCAAAGGGGTCCGGACGCAGTGCCTTGGTGCAGAGCGACGTCACTCGGCCCTCGGTGTCCGCTCCTTCGAGCGTCGTCAGATCGACCATGGCGATCGCCATGTCGATAGCCGCAAGTTTCGTGGACTTCTTTACTGATCGTGTCGCGAGTTTGGCGGCGCGGGCCTCGGCCCCCACCGTGTCGACCCCGGAGAGACTCGTGAGCAACGCGCGAAGCTGCGCCTCGGACTCGACCGCGGGAACGCGTCGGGCACTCGGGATGTGCACGCCGCGGTCGTGTTCGGTCACGAGGCGCAGCGGTGCAGTACTCACCTCAACAACGCTAGCAACGTGGGGCCGCCTGAGCCCAAACGAGACTACGAAGGAAAGTTTGGCAGTTGGTTCGCCGCGAGGCGTTCGCCGAGTGACGGCGCCGCCGCGTCCTTGGCACTCAACGTGGGTTCGCCGTCGAGCGACCACGGCACGTTGATCTCGGTGTCGAACGGATGAATT
>JADGOK010000172.1 GCA_017882985.1 Acidimicrobiales bacterium | reverse complement strand
CGGTCGCCGTCGGCGACGAGTCCGATCGGACCGCCGTCGAGCGCCTCGGGCGCCACGTGACCGACGCAGAACCCGTGCGTGCCACCGCTGAATCGTCCGTCGGTGACGAGGGCGCAGTCGCCCCCGCGCCCGACGCCCTTCATGGCACCGGTCACGGCGAGCATCTCGCGCATTCCCGGACCGGCCTTGGGACCTTCGTAGCGAATGACGACGACCGTGTTGGGCTCGATCTCGCCGGCGAGGATCGCCTCCATCGCGGCGTCCTCTCCCTCAAAGACGCGGGCCGTCCCGCTGAACTGCAGGCTGTCGATGCCGGCGACCTTCACGACCGCGCCCTTGGGCGCGAGGGTGCCGGTCAGCACCGCGATGCCACCGCGCACGTGAATCGGGTGGTCGAGGTCGTGGATCACGTTGCCGTCGGGCTTGGGTGCGTGATAGGCCGCGAGGTTCTCCGCCATGGTCTTGCCACTCACGGTCATGACGTCGCCGTGCAGGCGGTCGTTCTCGAGCAGGTGCTGGAGGACGACCGGCACCCCGCCGATGCGGTCGAGGTCGCTCATGTGGTACTTGCCGTGGGGCTTCGTGTCCGCCAAGTGCGGCACGCGCGCGGCGACCGTGTTGAAGTCCTCGAGCTCGAGGGGGACGCGCGCTTCGTGCGCGATCGCGAGCAGGTGCAGTACCGCGTTCGTCGAACCCCCGAGCGCCATCACCACCGCGATCGCGTTCTCGAAGGCCCGCTTGGTCATGACCTTTCGTGCCGTGACACCGCGGTCGAGCAGGTTCAGTACCGCGACGCCCGAGTCGTAGGCGTACTGGTCGCGACGCGAATCGATCGAGGGCGCCGACGCGCTGCCGAGCAGTGACATCCCGAGCGCCTCACCGACGCTCGCCATCGTGTTGGCCGTGAACATGCCCGCGCAGCTCCCCTCGCCCGGACAGGCCGCGCACTCGATGGCGCGCAGTTGTTCGTCGCTGATCGCGCCGACGGCGTTGGCGCCCACGGCCTCGAAGACCGACGTGATGTCGAGGGCTGCGCCGTCGAGTTCACCGGGCATGATCGATCCACCGTAGAGAAAGACGCTCGGCACGTCGAGGCGGGCCGCGGCCATCAACATCCCCGGCAGTGACTTGTCACACCCGGCCAGGGTCACCATCGCGTCAAAACGCTCAGCGTGCATAACGGTTTCCACCGAGTCGGCGATCACCTCGCGAGAGACCAACGAGGCCCGCATCCCTTCGTGGCCCATCGAGATGCCGTCCGAGACCGCGATGGTGACGAACTCGAAGGGCACGCCGCCGGCGTCGCGCACCGCGACCTTGGCGCGCTTGGCCAGACGGTCGAGCGGCAGATTACAGGGCGTCACTTCGTTCCAACTCGACGCCACGCCGATCTGGGGCTTGACCATGTCGTCGTCGTTGAGGCCCATGGCGCGCAACATCGCACGCGCCGGTGCCCGATTCTTGCCCAGCGTGACGTCAGTGCTTCGAGGAGTGGGGTGATGAACCATGGTCGAAGTCTAGGTAGTGGGACCGCGCGGGGCGAAATTGCCCGCGCGCCGACGCCGCCTACTAGCGACGAATCTGCAGCTCGGCGATCACGGCCTTGCCGTTCGCCTGACCCTTGGTGAGCTTCATCACCCGACCGATGAAGAACTGCGCCAACTTCTCGTCGCCCTCGCGGTAACGGGCCCACTCGTCGGGATGCTCTTCGATCAACTGGGCGACCGTCGCGCCGAGCGAGTCCGATGAGAGTTGCTCGAATCCCATCGCACCGGCGATGTTTCTCGGGTCTCCCCCGCGCGCCAACAACTCGCCGAGCACCGTCTTGGCCTGGGTCGCCGAGAGCTCGCCGCGTTGTTCCATGAGCAACGTCGCCGCGAACGCGTCGCTCGTCAGATTCGCCAATCCCTCGATGCCGGCGGCGAGCTCGTTGCTGGTGCGCGCGAGCGCCAACGGGGCCTCGACGCCTTGGGCCACGACGGCGTGCACGAATGGTTCGAGGCCGAGGTCGACGACGACCTGGACGGCGTCGAGTTGCGCGTCGCTCGGACGCACCAATAGCGCGGCCAGTTCCTGGCGACGTTGGGCGGGCATCGGGGGGAGGCTGGCGCGCACGCGGTCCTGCCACGCCTGATCGGGGGCGAGGTCGACGAGGTCGGGTTCGCGGAAATAGCGGTAGTCCTCGGCCTCTTCCTTCGTGCGCATGGTCGAAGTCGCCCCGAGGATCTCGTCCCAGTGGCGCGTCTCTTGACGAATGGTGCCACCGGCTTCGAGGACCTCGACCTGGCGCATCGCCTCGTGGTCAATGGCGCGCTGGAGACTGCGCAGGGAGTTCAGGTTCTTGATCTCACAGCGAGTGCCAAAGGGTGCGTTCGCCTTTCGCACCGAGACGTTGGCGTCGATGCGCATCGAGCCTTCCTCCATGCGGCCGTCCGACGCCCCGGTCGCGATGAGGATGCCGCGCAACTCGCTCGCGTAGGCGCGCGCCTGAGCCGACGAACGGATGTCGGGACCCGACACGATCTCGACGAGCGGCACGCCCGAACGGTTGTAGTCAACGAGCGACCGGTCCGCGCCGTGGATGCGCCCGCTGCCGCCGAGGTGGGTCGACTTGCCGGTGTCCTCTTCGAGGTGGGCGCGCTCGATCGAGACGCGGCTGGCGTCGGGTAGGTCCAGGTACCCGCCCGAGTTGATGGGCAGGTCGTACTGGGATATCTGGAAGTCCTTGGGCATGTCGGGATAGAAGTAGTTCTTGCGGTGAAAGGTCGAGGGCGCGATGGTCGAGTGCAGCGCGGCACCGATCGCCATGGCGAAGGAGACCGCGCGTTCATTGAGCACGGGCAGCGAGCCGGGCAGTCCCAGACAGACCGGACAGACATTGGTGTTGGGCTCGGCACCGAATTCGTTCGCACAGCCGCAGAACATCTTCGAGGCGGTCTTCAGTTCGGTGTGGACCTCGAGTCCGACGACCATCTCCCAGCCGTGGGGCAACGTCACGAAGGCTCCTCGGCGATCTCGAGCACGCGCGCCGCGGCGAACAGCTGGGCTTCGCTGCGACCCGGACCGAGCAGCTGCACGCCGATCGGCAGACCCGCTTCGCCCGTGCCGAACGGCACCGAGACCGCGGCCTCACCGGCGAGGTTGGTCGGGATGGTGAAGACGTCGTTCAGGTACATCGCCATCGGGTCCTTGGTCTTGGTGCCGAACCCGAAGGCGACCGACGGTGTCGTCGCGCCGATCAACAGGTCGGCCTGCTGGTAGGCGCGACGGAACGCCGCGATCATCTGGGTGCGGACCTTGAGGGCCTGTCCGTAGTAGGCGTCGTAGTAGCCCGCCGACAACGCGTAGGTGCCGACGATGATGCGCCGCTTCACCTCGGCCCCGAAGCCCGCGGTGCGCGTCGCCTCGTTCATCGCGGCGACGTCGTCGGCGTCGACGCGCAGTCCGTAGCGAACGCCGTCGTAGCGCGCCAGGTTGGACGACGCCTCGGCGGGCGCGATGAGGTAGTAGGCGCTGAGTCCAAGTTTCAGTTCCGGAATCGAAAGCTCCACGATGGTCGCGCCGGCGTCGCGCAAGACCTCGACCGCCTGGTTGACCGAGGCGGCCACGTCGTCGTCGGAACCTTCGACGAGTTCACGCACCAGGGCGACCCGCTTGCCGGCGACGCCGTCGTTCACGTGGGCGACCAGCGACGGGGACGGCTCGGGCAGCGAGGTCGAATCCATCGGGTCGTGGCCCGCGATCACCTCGAGCAGCATCGCCGCGTCCGTGACGTTCTTCGCGAACGGTCCGATCTGGTCGAGCGAACTCGCAAAGGCGATCAGGCCGTA
>JADGOK010000171.1 GCA_017882985.1 Acidimicrobiales bacterium | reverse complement strand
GCTCCTCGCTCCCTGGTGGCTCCAGAACGTCAAGGACCTGTCGAGCGAGCGTCGAGAGCGGGTGCGGATCGAAGAGCGCGCCTCGATGGTGGCGCACATTCACGACTCGGTGTTACAGACGCTCACCCTCATTGAGCG
This sequence comes from Acidimicrobiales bacterium, assembly GCA_017882985.1. Lineage (GTDB taxonomy): Bacteria > Actinomycetota > Acidimicrobiia > Acidimicrobiales > RAAP-2 > RAAP-2. The sequence goes on along the minus strand of JADGOK010000171.1, from coordinate 3,716 downwards.
AGCGGCCGCCAGCGAAAGCGACGTCATCCGCTTGGCGAGGGCGCAGGAGCGTGAACTGCGCCAGTGGCTCTTCAATCCCGACTCCGTTGGCATTTCCGCGCCAACGGACGGCTCCTTCGCGACGCTGTTGGCTGCGGTTGAGAACGACGTTGAGAACGACTACGGCGTCAAGGTGCAGCTAGTCGTCGTCGGCGACTGCCCGAGCGACGAGAAGACGCGGCTGCTCGTCGCGGCGGGCCGCGAGGCGGCGATCAATGCCGCCAAGTGGTCGACGGCGTCGACCGTCTCGATCTTCGGTGAAGTCGAGCCGTCAAGGGTTTCACTCTTCGTGCGCGACACTGGCGAGGGTTTTGCTCCCGACGCTGTGGCGAGCGACCGTCAAGGCATCGTGCTCTCGATCAAGCAGCGTATGGCCCAGATCGGTGGAGCGACCACGATCCGCAGCACCCTCGGGCACGGAACCGACGTCGAACTCGTGCTCCCCCGAACAGCGGTCGGCCAGTGAGTCGGCCACGCGTCTTTCTCGTCGACGACCACGAACTGATTCGCTCGGGCATCCGTTCTGAACTCAGCGGGTCGGTGGACATCGTCGGCGAGGCGGATGAAGTCGGTGCCGCCATCGAGATGATCCTCGAGCGGACACCGGACGTCGTGCTGTTGGACGTGCACATGCCCGACGGTGGTGGCCTCGCGGTCCTCCGGGCCGTTGGTCACACCGATGACGCGACTCGATTCCTCGCGCTCTCGGTCTCTGACGCCTCGGAGGACGTGATCGCCCTCATCCGCGCGGGCGCGCGCGGCTACGTCACCAAGAACATCTCGGGACCCGATCTGATTGACGCCATCTATCGCATCGCCGCGGGCGACGTCGTCTTCTCACCTCGACTCGCGGGATTCGTCCTCGACGCCTTCGCCAATCCCGACGGAAGCCCGGTGCGCATCGCCGATCTGGACCCCGAACTCGATCAGCTCACGCCGCGCGAACAGCAGGCCCTTCGCCTCATCGCCCGCGGATACTCGTACAAGGACATAGCGAGCGAACTCACGATCTCGATCAAGACCGTCGAGAGCCACGTGTCGTCGGTGCTGCGCAAGTTACAACTCTCCAATCGCCATCAGCTCACGAACTGGGCCACGGAACGTCACTTGTCCTAGTGGCGGCGCACGGGCCCCCGGGTCGAGCGCGACAGAGTTGATGCGGGACGTCGTCGGTGGCAGCGTTCAGCCCGCTCCGTGCCCGCAGGTACCATCGCTTCGTGGGCACCAACTCGACTGCGGCCCCGCTCGGCGACGCGCTCTCGGCCCGGGAGGCGACGCGCGTCGTCCTGACCTCGCAGGGTCTTCACGGCGCCCGACTCAGTGGTGGCGCCCACGGCCTGGTGCACCATCTTCGTGGCGTGCAGATCGACACGATCTCGGTCCTCGCCCGTTCGCACGAGCTCGTCGCCTACGCGCGTCTGGGCGCGATACCGCGCGCCAGGATCGAGCGGGCCTATTGGGGGCCAACGAGCGCGACGTTCGAGTACTGGTCCCACGCCGCCTGCGTCCTGCCGCTCGAGTTGTGGCCCGCCTTCGGCGCCGCGCGCCGAGCCCGCGCCTCGCGGGGCTTTCGCTGGCATCAACTCGTTGATCACCAGCGCAGTTGCGCTGGCGTGGTGGCCCGACTGCGCGACGAAGGCCCGTTGACGTCGAGGGAACTGGGCGGCGCCAAGAAGGGCGGTCAGTGGTGGGACTGGTCGGAGGTGAAGATCGCCGCCGAGTGGCTCTTGGACCTGGGTACCGTCGTCTGTCGCGAGCGTCGCGGCTTCGAGCGCGTGTACGACCTCGCCGAACGGGCGATCCCTCCTTCGCTCTTGTCACGCGAACTCGACGACGAAGCCTGCACCCACGAACTCGTCGAATCCGCCGGGCGGGCGCTCGGCGTCGCGACGTGTGCCGACATCGCCGCCTACCACGGGCTTCGCACCAACGACGTACGCGCGATGATCACGACGACGTCGCTTCGACCAGTGCGTGTCGAGGGGTGGCGCGATGTGGCGTATCTTGCGCTCGACGCCGAAGACGGCCTTCGACCGGGCCAGCGATCTCGGACCACCCTGCTGTCGCCGTTCGACTCTCTGCTGTGGGACCGCGCCCGCCTCGAGCGACTCTTCGGCTTCGCCTACCGCCTCGAGGCGTACGTTCCGGCGCCCAAAAGAGTGACGGGCTACTTCGCCATGCCGGTGCTCGCGAAGGAGCACGTCGTCGGTCTCGTCGACCCCAAGCGGGTCGGCACGACGCTGCTCGCGCGCCACGTCGTCGTTCACGACGTGCGCGCGCTGACTCAGATCGCCGTCGCCCTTCAAGAAGCAGCGTCGTGGGTCGGCTGTGATCAAGTGATAGTCGACCGCGTCACCCCGCACGAAGCGTCCAGCGAGCTCCACGCGGCGCTATCGTCGTAACTGCGCTGTCGCACCTGACGGCGTACGTCAACAGGGGAGACCGCGTTATTCGTGACGCGTCGACCGAGTGCCCTAGAGCTGCTTGCCCTTCTTCTTCTCGCTCAGTCCTCGTTCGAGGACGAGGCGAATCGTGTCGCTCATGGCGAGACCCTGATCGTTACCCACGGTCGCCAATCGCTCGAGCAACTCAACCGGCAAACGGACGCTGATCACTCGACTCGACGAACTTCGACGGTTGGTCGAGGTGACGTCGAAGTACTGCGACGGGGATCGATCCCCTGAAGAAGTCGTGCCGGGCATGCCAACATTGAAATACATTTGTATGACGCCTGTCAAACAACCCGCTGCGCTACCGGGATCGGTTCGAGAGCCAGAACCGCGCCGACCAGAAGCACGATCGCCCGCGCCTTCTCGCACGGGACCAGCGAGGCGACCGCGATCATCCGGTGATTTGTTCGAGGAATCACACGTTGGGGTGGCCGTTGGGCGTCCCTTCTCGTCCACGGGCGATACTGGCAATGGATGAAAGAGTCGACAAACGACGAGAGTGCCACCCCCGCAAGCCAGCCCGACGCACGGGTGGCACAGTTCCTTCGGTCCTTAGGGCTCACCGAGAACGATGACGTCGACGTCGCCGAGGGGACGCGACTCGGTCGCGTGAGCATCGTGCACGGCGCCAACGCCGACGTCATCTGGTGTCGCGACGACGGTGAGGAGGCCCTCTCCAACTGCCATTTCGCGACCAACTTGAATCTCCGTCCGGTGGCGGGCGACTGGGTGGCCCACCGTGACGACCACATCTCGAGGGTGCTGACGAGGCGCAGTGCACTTCGTCGACCCGACCCGAACCAGCGCGACGTGCAGATCCTCGCCGCGAACCTCGATCTCGTTCTGCTCGTCGTGCCCATCGACCGCGGACTCAACGTGCGAATGCTCGAACGGTTCGCGGTGATGGCGTGGGACAGTGGTGCGCGCCCGATCGTCGTTCTGACCAAGTCCGACGGTGCCGATGACGTCGCCGCGCTGCGTGAGGAGACCGAGCTCTCGGTACCGGGCGTCGACGTGTTGACGACCAGTTCAGTGAGTGGCGTCGGCATCGACCGGCTGCGCGAACTCCTCCACGAAGGCGTGACCGCGGTGATGCTCGGGGCTTCGGGTGCGGGAAAGACGTCCCTGCTCAACGCCCTCGAAGGCAGCGACGAGGTGACGCGCAGCGTCAGTCGAAGCGGAGAGGGACGCCACGCGACCACGACGCGAAAACTGTACCGTCTCTCC
>JADGOK010000170.1 GCA_017882985.1 Acidimicrobiales bacterium | reverse complement strand
CACGTGGGCGAGTCGTGGAACGACCCCGGCCTGTTCACCCGGGTGAACGTGCTCGGTACGGCCAACGTTCTCAAGGCCGCGCGCACCGCGGTCCCGGACTGCCTGGTCCTGCTCGTGAGCTCGTCGGACGTCTACGGCGTTGTGGCGGAGCGTGATCTGCCGCTGCGCGAGACCCATCCGCCCGTACCAGCCAATCCCTACGCGCAGTCCAAGCGAGAAGCCGAGCAGATCGCCTTCGACGCGGTACGAAATGAACACCAGCGAGTGATCGTCGTGCGACCCTTCAACCACGTGGGACCGGGTCAGTCGATCGAGTTCGTCGTTCCCGCGCTCGTCAGTCGACTCCTCGAAGCGAAGTCCCAGGGTCTGGGTGAGATACCGGTCGGCGACCTTTCGCCGCGACGTGATTTCAGCGACGTGCGCGACGTCGTACGCGCGTACCGGCTGCTCACCAGGTTCGGAACGTTCGGCGAGATCTACAACGTGGCGTCGGGTCACGACGTTGCCCTTCTCGACCTCGCTCAGCAACTCGCGACGTTGCTCTGCCCCGGCGTGCGTCTCGTGCCCGACGAGTCGCTCTTTCGACCGGTGGAGATTCCCGTGATGCGAGGCAGCGCGCAGAAACTGCACGACGCCACCGGATGGGAACCAATGATTCCGCTGAGCACGTCACTCGCCGACGTCGTGAGTGACGTGCAGTCGAGGCGCACCGTTAGTTAGCAATTGGCCAGAACAGGACTTTTGGCGGCCCGGCAGTCAAACGCACGGCTGGCAGCCCAGTAGCCTCTAAGGACTGATGGAATCTCGTGCTCCGGCCGTTGTTGCCGTCGTCGTTACCACCGGTCCTGGGCCTGGTCTCGAAGCCACGTTGGCTTCACTGGTTGTTCAGGACTACGCGGAACTCAGCCTGCTCGTCGTGGCGAACGGGGAGGACGAACACGTCGCCGCACGTGTCGCCGCGGTGGCGCCGAACGCCTTCGTGCGTGTGCTCGAGGAGAATCGAGGGTTCGCGGCCGCCTGCAACGAAGCCTCGCTGATGGTCGAGGGCTCGGCCTTCTTCCTCTTCTGTCACGACGACGTGCGCCTCGAGCCCGACGCCGTCCAGCAGTTGGTCGAAGCGGCCTTTCGCGCGAACGCCGGCATCGTCACGCCCAAAGTCGTCGCCTACGAGGACCCTCTGGTCCTGCTGCACGTCGGCCAGACCTGCGACCGATTCGGCGTCGTCCAAGAACGGTTGCAACTGGGCGAGATTGACCACGGTCAGCAGGATCTCGAACGCGACGTCTTCGTCGCCCCGGGCGGCGTCACCTTGGTCCGTGCGGACCTCTTCGTCACGATCCGTGGTTATGACCCGCTGATTCCCGCGCTCGGAGAGGACCTCGACCTGTGCTGGCGCGCGCAGAGCGCGGGCGCGCGCATCGTCATCGCACCGTCGGCGAAGATCGCCCACCGCGAGACGATTCTCAGCGGCGAGCGGCCCGTCACGGCGCACGGAACGCGTCATCTCAGTCGTCAGGACTTGCAACGTCGCCACCAATTGCTCGTGGTGGCGACGGGTTGGGGGCGGCGCAACACACTGATCACGTTGAGCCAGTTGCTCGTGATGGACGCCATGGAATTCTTGCTGGCCCTCGTCGGACGTGACACGGACCGTGCCGGCGCGATTCTTGGTTCGTGGCGCTGGTTGTTCAATAACCGTCGCCGGATCCGCGAGCGACGCCGCCAGCGCCACGAGACGCTGGTGCTCTCGGACGCGGAACTCCGGCGACTTCAGATCGGCGGCGCCCACCGGTTGCAGCGGTTCTTCGTGACGCTGCTTCGACACGGTCTCGACCGTGCCCGGGGAATCTTGCCCCCCCACGAGATCGAAGAAGAGATCGACGAGGGCGAAGCCGCCGGCGTGGGATTCGGCGCCGCCTTTTCCGAGAGCGAGGAGTTCGACGAGATCCCCGAGAGCGAGGCGATTGAACTTCGTCGGCGCCCCACGCGCTTTCTCACGAGCTTTCGCTCTCAGGCGACGATCGTGCTGGGTGTACTGGTGCTGTGGTTCATCGGCTCGCGCAATCTCGTCGCGATGCACCTGCCACTCGTCGGACGTCTGGCCCCGCTCGACTCGTGGTGGTCGACCTGGCGACACTTCTTCGCGTCCTGGTCTTCGAACGGTGTGGGCAGTGGCACACCCGGTATGCCGGGCTACGGCGTCCTTGGTTTCGCGGGGACGTTCGTGTTCGGTCGAATGGGGATCCTGCCGCGCCTGGCGCTCATTCTCGCCGTACCTCTCGGTGCCGCGGGCACGGGCCGACTGCTACGCGGGAGGATTTCGAACCGGGCTCGGGTCGTGGCGGCGGTCGCGTACCTGGCGATGCCGATCGGGCTCAACATGATTGGTCAGGGACGTACCGACGTCCTCGTCCTCGTCGCGATCCTGCCGTTCATCGTCCGTCGCCTTTTCGCGATGCTCGCCGTGCCCGGCTTCGGCGTCACGTGGCCCGCGGTTCCGGTGGCGTTCGGTCATCGCGGTTGGCGCGCCACGCGATCGGGACAGCGAATGATCACCGTGATGCTGATCGCCCTGTGCACCGCGATGGCACCGGCCACGTTGGTCGTCGTGGGGCTCGTCATCGTTGGCGTCGGTGTTACGCGCGTGTTCGAACCCCAAGAGGGACTCGGCCCGACTCGGCCGTGGCGACTCTTGGGTTCGTTGGTGTGCAGTGTGGCACTCCTGCTGCTCCCACTGACGATTGACGTCGCGCTCGCGGGGCGGCGCGCCTTCGAGGTCTTCGGACTCACGCGGGGACCCTGGTCGACGCCCTCGTTCGCCCAACTGCTTCGAGGGGCGGACGGCTCCTTCGGCGCGTCGTGGCTCGGGTGGTTGCTGCCCGGGGCGGCGGTACTCGGTTTGATCCTGTGTCGCGGCGAACGGCGCTCCTTGGCGACCAAGATCACGACGATCGCCACACTCAGTCTGGTGCTCGCCGTCCTTGACGCTCGTCACTGGATGGGTTCGTTCGCGCCCGACCTCGACGTACTCCTGGCGCTGTACGTGTTGATGATCGCGTTACTGATCGGCCTGGGCATCAGCGCCCTCGAACTCGATCTTCGCCAAGCCGGATTCGGCTGGCGCCAGGTAATGGCCGGCGTCACGGTGGGTGCCTTGGCTCTCGCGACGCTGCCCTTCTTCGCGAGCTTTGAGACCGGACGATTCGATCTGCCGACGACCAGCGTCGCCGAATCGTTGAGTGCGCTGGCGCCCGCCAGTGCCGGCAGCTTTCGCGTGCTGTGGCTCAGCGACCCCACGGTGGCGCCGCTCGCGGGTTGGTCCGTCGCGCCGGGACTCGAGGCGGCGACGTCGACGAACGGACTGCCGGGCGGCGCCACTTTGTTCGCGCCACCCAATTCGGGGACGAGTGACGTGCTCTTGAGCGCCGTCCAACTCGCGTTGCAAGGACGCACCGTTCGACTCGGCCAACTACTGGCCCCAGCCGGAATCTCGACGATCGTCGTGATGAACTCGTCCGCACCAGAACTCGCCGGTGTGCAGTCGGTGCCGTTTCGCGCGGTACCGACGAATCTGATGCTCGCGCTCGGCCGACAGACCGATCTGTCGCTCGTCTTGCAGACCAACTCTGTTGAGGTGTTCTCGAACTCGCTCTTTCACGGTCTGGTCGCCCAGTCGTCGCCCGCCGGCGCGACGAACTGGTCGGCGCTCGCCAGTGGCACGTTCGCGAGCACTTCTCTGACGCCGGGGGCAACCGTGCTGTCCGGACTCGCGCCAGCCAGTGCCTTTACCCTGGACGTCACGGGCCAGGTGGGGATCCACGCCACCAGCCAGGCAGCGCCGCGAAGCGCGCTCTACGGCTGG
>JADGOK010000169.1 GCA_017882985.1 Acidimicrobiales bacterium | reverse complement strand
GGATCCTCGGTCTCGTTGACCCGGAACTCCTCCCATTCGGGGTGGCGAAAGGAGGCGTTCTCGTCCAGGGTCACCTTGGCGTCGAGGGCGTGCACCTGGTTGTCCGGCGTAAGAATCAGCGGGTTGATCTCGGCGAGGTCACAGTCACCCGTCGTGTAGCAGTCGTACAGTTTGACCAACAGTTCCGCCGTCTGTTCGCGGGCCACTTCGTCGAGCTCGGCTTCGTTCACCCATCGCCGAGCGGTTGCCAGATCGAGGCCCCGCACGGGATCGATGGACAGAAAGGCAATGGCGTCGGGATTCTCTTCGGCGACGACCTCGATCTCCACGCCGCCCTGGGCGCTCAACATCCCCAGGTGCGTCTTGTTCGGACGGTCGAGTGTGAACGACGCGTAGTACTCCTTGGCGATGTCGCTCGAGCGTTCGATCCACAGGCGGCGCACCACGTGGCCCTTGATGTCGAGGCCGAGAATGTTGCCCGCGTGCGTGCGCACCTCATCGACGTTCGCGGCGAGCTGCACGCCGCCGGCCTTGCCGCGACCACCGACCTTGACCTGAGCCTTCACGACGACCGGGTAGCCAATACGCTCCGCGACCGCGACGGCCTCGTCGACCGTGTCGGCGACGTCGCCGGGCGAGACGGCGATGCCGAACCGCGCGAAGTACTGCTTGCCCTGATACTCAAAGAGGTCCATTGACGTCCACTTTCATTTCACGAGTTGTCTCACGACAACACTTTTGAGGTACTGCCAGAACTACTGCGCGTGTTCGCGCGTGTCGAGTGCCGTCTCGAGCCACGATCCAATCTCGGCGAGCGACGCGCCCGGCGTGAAGACGCGCGCCACACCCTGGCCTTCGAGCGCGACGATGTCGCCGTCGGGGATGATGCCGCCCACGACGAGCAGCACGTCTTCACGTCCGGCGCCACGAAGCAGGTCCAACACGCGAGGAACCAGGACGAGGTGCGCGCCCGATAACAGCGACAGTCCCAGCGCGTCGGCGTCTTCTTGGATCACCGCCTGGACGATCTGCTCGGGAGTCTGGTGCAGTCCGGTGTAGACGACCTCGAACCCCGCGTCACGCAGGGCGCGCGCGATCACCTTGGCCCCTCGGTCGTGGCCGTCAAGGCCGGGCTTGGCGACTACGACTCGATACGTGCGCTCCATCGTTAGTTCAGCATAGAGCCCCGTTTATGCACCAAAATTCGACGACCACGTCGGCGGAGAGTGGCTGGGGGACTCCGAGTAGCGTTATCTGACGTGACGACGACTTCGACACCTTCTCGCGGCACGTTGCACGCCCTGGTGTCGGCGATGCGCCCGCGCCAGTGGGTGAAGAATGGTCTGATCGCCGTCGCGCCGGCGGCCGCCGGGACGCTCACTCACGCCGACGTGATCCGTCACACCGGTGCGGCGTTCCTCGCGTTCTGTGCGCTTTCTTCGGGCCTCTACATCTTCAACGATCTGCGCGACGTCGAGGCCGACCGCCAGCACCCGACGAAACGCCACCGCGCCATCGCGGCCGGACAACTGCCGACCGGCATCGCACGAATTGCGGCGGTGGTCCTGTTCCTCGTTGGCTTCGCGATTCCCTTCGCCCTCTGGCAACCCGAGGGGCTGTTCTTGGTGCTGGGACTGTACTTCGCGATTTCGCTCGCCTACACGTTCTGGCTGAAGAACGTGGCGATCATTGAACTGGGTGCCGTGGCGAGTGGGTTCTTCCTTCGCGCCTACGCGGGCGCCGCCGCCTCACATATCTTCGTCTCCACGTGGTTCCTGGTCGTCATCTCCTTCGGCGCCCTCTTCTTGGTGGCGGGCAAACGATCAAGCGAGCTAAAGAAGATCGGAGCCGGCATCACGCGACGCGTCCTCGCTGAGTACACGCCGGACTTCCTCCACTCGGTCCTGACGCTCAGCGCCAGTGTCGTGGTCACGGGCTACTGTCTCTGGGCTTTCGACACATCCTCGACCGGTCTGTCGTCGATCCGCCATTACACCGTACCGATACGCCTGAGCGTCGCGCCCGTGGTCTTCGCCGTCTTGTTCATCATGCGCTCGGCCCAAGCCGGCGACGGAGCGGCTCCCGACGAGCTCTTGTACCACGACCGCACCGTGCAAGCTCTCGCCGTAATCTGGGCGCTGCTGCTCGTGATAGGAGTGTACTGATGAGTCGAACCTCGCTCTACGGCTGGGGTCGCACGTCGCCCAGTGTGGCGGACGTGCGGACGCCCTCGAGCGAGGACGACGTCGCCTCTGAACTGGCCAGCTCGGGTGAGGTCATCGCTCGCGGTCTCGGGCGCAGTTACGGCGACGCCGCCCAGATGAGTGGTGGCGTGGTGCTCGACAATCGTGACCTGGGCGGCATCGGGCCGATCGGCGAGGACGGCACGGTCACCGTCGGCGCCGGCGTGTCAATTGACAAACTCCTCGCGACGTCGATCCCCCAGGGCTGGTTCGTTCCGGTGACGCCCGGCACCCGTCAGGTCACGATCGGTGGCGCGGTCGCCGCCGACGTGCACGGCAAGAACCACCACGTCGACGGATCGTTCTGTCAACACGTCACCGAGATGCGAATGGTCACGCCGGGTGGGGCGGTGACCGTATCGCCGACCAGCGACGCGGAACTCTTCTGGGCGACCGCCGGTGGGATGGGACTGACCGGCGTCGTCATGAGCGTCACGATGCGGTTGCTCAAGATCGAGACCGATCAGGTTCTCGTCGACACCGAACGTTTCGCCGCGCTCGACGGCGTCATGAGCGCCATGGCGAGCGGTGACGCGAACTACCGCTACTCGGTCGCGTGGGTTGACTGCATGACACGCGGCGCGCATATGGGTCGCTCGATCCTCACTCGCGGCGAGCACGCGAAGCACGACGAGGTCGAGAAGCCGACGTTGCACGAGCCCAAGGGCGCCAGGCTCGCGGTGCCGTTCAACGCGCCGAGCGGACTGCTCAACCCCCTCTCGATCAAGGCGTTCAACGAACTGTGGTTCCGCTCGGCCCCGCGCCACCAGCTGGGCGAGGCGCAGTCGCTCTCGACGTTCTTTCACCCCCTCGACGGCGTGCGCGACTGGAACCGTCTCTACGGGCGTCGCGGCTTCGTCCAGTACCAGTTCTGCGTCCCCGACGCGGCCGGCGACGCGATCGTCGCGGCGATCTCGCGGCTCTCCTCGTCGCGTGTGCCGAGCTTCCTCGCGGTGCTGAAGCGATTCGGCGCCGCCACGCCCGGGCCGCTTTCCTTCCCCATGCCCGGTTGGACCCTCGCGCTCGACCTGCCCGTCGGCCCGAAGGCGCTGCCGGGTGTGCTCGACGACCTGGACGAGTTGGTCCTCGACGCCGGGGGACGAATCTATTTCGCCAAGGACGCCCGACTCGACCCCGCGAAGGTGCGCGCGATGTACCCGCGGCTCGGCGAATTCCTCGCGGTGAAAGACCGCGTGGACCCCGAGCACCGCATGGTCAGTGATCTCGCGCTTCGACTGCAACTGACAGGAAAGTAACCATGGAAAACGCCTTTGGACAGCCCCAGAACATCGTCGTACTCGGAGGAAGTTCCGATATAGCTCGCGCGATAACCAAGAAACTCTGCGCAGCGCGCGCGCACACGGTTGTTCTGTGTGGACGCAACCAGGAGTTGCTCAACGCCGCCGCGGCCGAGGCGCGCAAGTTCGGCGCGACCAAGACCGACACCGTGCTCTTTGACGCCGAGGACCCGTCGAACGCGATAGCGACGATCACCGACGCCTTCGAGAAGGTGGGCGACAAGGTCGACCTCGTGATCGTGGCGGTCGGGTTGCTGGGCGACCAGACGACCTACGAGAACGACGCCGTGCTCGCGACCCGCATGGCCATGGTCAACTTCACGTGGCCGGTGGCGGCC
>JADGOK010000168.1 GCA_017882985.1 Acidimicrobiales bacterium | reverse complement strand
GATCTCCACGTGCGCGCGACTCATTGTCCCGAGTGGATCGTTTCCGCCGAGAAAACGACTGATCGCCGGGTACAGGACGCTTTCCTCGGCCTCTTCGTGAGGTTGAATCTGCGTGACCAGGAGGTGGTGCACGTCGCGAACGCGCGCCAGTGACTGCGCTGGATCGTCACCGCTGAGACTGTCCGCCACGACACGAAGCTGATCAGTGCTCTCTCGGATCTCGCGATGCTCGGCGCGAAAGCGCCGCGTCAACGCCGAATCCTCCGTCGCGAGCCGCATCTCACTTCCCGCACCGCCGAGCGCGCGCAACGCGTTGATGATGACGGCTCCGTCGATGCCCTCCTGCAATAGTGCCCCCCAAACCGCGGGCAGCAGGCCAAACGCGGCCGCGGCCATCGCCACCAACGACATCGCCATCCCGGCGATCATGCTTTGAGTCGCGATGCTCTTCGTGCGTCGCGCGATGTCGAGCGCCTCGCCGAGCCGGTCCAACCGATCGACGGTGATGACGATGTCCGCGGCTTCCGACGCCGCGGACGCTCCCCGTGCACCCATTGCCACTCCGACGTCGGCGAGCGCGAGTGCCGGCGCGTCATTGATGCCGTCACCCACCATGATCGTGGGCGCCCGACGGGTTTCCAGGCGAACGAGATCGAGCTTGTCCTGGGGAGAGCACTCCGCGAGGACGTCGTCGACACCGATCACCGCACCAACGGTCTCGGCGACCGCGACCCGGTCACCGGTGACCATCAGGATCCGGTCGATGCCGCGACTGCGCAGCGATCGAAGCATTCGCGCCGCGTCGGGCCGCAGGGGATCGTTGAAGACCAGTACGCCGGCGGGAATGTCGTCGACGGCGACGAAGACCGACATCGCCCCGTCGAGGCGCGCCTTTCGGTTTGCCGACTTAGCCCACGTGGGAGTTCCGATCACGCCGGTCCACGCGGCGTTGCCGACCGAGACGAGGTGCCCCGACACGGTGCCGCGGATGCCCAGTCCGGCGACTTCGGTGACGTCGGTTGCCAGGACCAGCTCGTACTCGCGCTCGAGCGCGGTCTGCACGACGGCGCTCGCGAGCACGTGGGGCGACATCTGGTCGAGCGACGCCGCCATCGCGAGAACGTCGGCGATCGGCAGCACACCCGCACCGACCACCTCGACCAGTACCGGGCGACCCACAGTGACCGTGCCGGTCTTGTCAATCAGCAGCGTCGCGCACGCGGCGAGTCGCTCGAGCACTGCACCGCCCTTGATGATGATGCCCCGATGCGCGCCGCGAGAGAGTCCCGACACGAAGGCGACCGGCGCGGCGAGGATCAGCGGGCACGGCGTCGCAACGACGAGTACCGCCACCGCCCGACTCGGTCCTCCGCTAATCCAGGCGAGACCTCCGACGACCAACGTCACCAGGAGGAAACCGAACGCGTAGTGGTCGGCGAGACGGACGAAAGGCGCCTGGGAGGCTTCAGCCTGCGAGACGAGACGGACGATGCCCGCGTACGTGCTGTCACTCGCGCTCGTCGTGGCGCGCATGTCGAACGGGCGGCCGGCGTTCACGACGCCGCTGCGAACCATGTCACCCAGGGGGCGCTGCACGGGCAGCGATTCTCCGGTGAGCGCCGATTCATCCAGCACGGCCGAATCCGAGGCCATCGTACCGTCGACCGGAACCAGCTCTCCCGAAGCGACCATCAGCAGATCGCCCGGCGCGACTGCGTCGAGTTCGATCACTTCGAGTCCCCCGTCTCGGTAGCGTCGAGCCGACTTGGGAGCACGCTCCATCAGTGCCTCCAACTCGCGTCGCGCCTGTCCCGCGGCCCAGGCCTCCAAGGTCCAGCCGGTGGCCAGCATGACGCTGATGATGGCCGAGGCGAGGTACTCGCGAACGGCGACGGCACCGCCGAGCGCGAGGAGAGCAATGACGTCCACGCCCAGTCGGCCACGACGAATACTCGTGTAAATCCACACCAGCGAGCGAACAATCCCGCTGGCGGCGACGACGATCCAGACAACGTCACCCGCGCGACCGACGCTCGCACCATGAAGAACGCCTCCGACGCCCAGCGCGACGACCGCGAGGCCGAGCGGCATCAGCGTCTTCAGCCGCGCAACGCGTGAGCGTGGTTGGGACTTCAGTGTGCTGGCCACGCTGTCGACGCTATGCATGAGCCGTACAACGTCCTAGTGCCAAAAGTCAGCAATCGATCTCGCGGACGATCTCCCAATCCGGCAACGGCCGATGTTCAACCGGGCTTCGCCGGAGTGGAGGGTTTCGCCGGCGCGACAGACTTCGCCGGGCTCGTCAGGGACCTCGAAATCCAGATGGCACCGATCCCCACCTCGGCGTCGATCGTGAGGTGGGGCGCCGCGGCCTGGCTGGCCGCCGACTTCAACTGACTCGGAACGACGCTAAACGGACTGGACAGTCGTCCGTTCTGGTCGAAGATCGGGTACTCCACGGATCCGAGACCGACGTGCGTCTTCAAGTTGACAATCGCGTCGGACGGCAATTTAATCATGAGGGTTCCAGCACCCACTGACGCACTCACTACATAGCCACTCAAGGGAAAGCTCACGGCGCGCAGGTCGACCGTGGCCGAACCGAACTCGGTACGGTACTGGTGCTGGACCTGGGTCAGTGATGTTGGTTGCCAGACGCGCGCGCCGCTGCCGCCGCTCAACGGAACACCGGAGAAGCCGAGGATGCCGAGGAAGAGGCCGCTGACGAGAATGAGAACGCTCACGGTGATAAGGAAGAACGTCGCCACCACCCGAGCGAAGGAGAGTTGGCGGGCGGGCGCTCGGAGCCCGACGATCGCCAGAGCAATCAAGAACAAGATCCACACGACCGGAAGGCCTTCGCCGAATCGGTGGTGACCGTACACCACGGTCACGGCGATGAGTCCCAGCACGACGACACCCGCGATCAGCGCGTAATAGAGCCAACGCGACTTCGATGAGGCAAGCCTGGTGCGCACGCCCTCGGGCGGGACGTCGAGCGAGGACCGCGGGATGAGGACCCACATCGCGAGGTAGACGGCGGCACCGAGTCCCCAGAGGAACGTGAGGACCACGAACCCCACGCGCACGAGGTTGGCGTCAATGTTGAACCGCTCCGCAATGCCACCGGCCACGCCGCCGATGACGTGCTGGCTGGAACTTCGATGAAGGCCGGTCTCTGGTGGGTTCGGACTGAAGTCCGGGCTTGGGCTTGAAGGTTCGGTCGATTCCTGGTTCTCATCCATGACTCCAATGTAAGAGTCGAGCCTTCTACAGGACATTGGGAGAAACCCTGACGACGCGGGTTCTCCATAGGGTTTCCCCTAGGTACGCGTCCGTCGTCTCCGTGTAAGAATTCGAGGAGAGATCCCGAACGACGACGGTCTGGGAAGCGGAGGTTCCACGATGCCGGTCACGACCGCGAGCAAGCCAATTCTTGGCGTTCCGCAACTGCCGCTTCGCCGATCGAGTTCGGGAGGCGTACTCGGCGGTGTCTGTGCGGGCCTCGCTGTTCGCCTCGGCGTGCGTGACCGAACACTTCGCGTCATGTTCAGCGTCGGCGCTCTGTTCTTCGGATTCGGTCTGCTCTTGTACGTCGCCGTCTGGCTCTTCCTCACGAGGTCGGGTGAAGACGCCTCCATAGGCTCGCGCCTGGCTTCGAAGCGTCGACAGGCGCGATCGCTCCTGCTCTCGCTCGTGGTCATCCTCGCGGTGCTCGCCCTCCTCAATGCACTGAACTTGCACGGCACGGGCGGATTTGCCTGGTCACTCGCGCTCAGCGCGATTGGCCTGTTCGCTATCTGGCACGGCTCGTCGCCCGAAGAGAAGGCGCACCTGGAAGGACTCATCAACGCCGCGCCGGTGATGGGCGCCGCATCGTC
>JADGOK010000167.1 GCA_017882985.1 Acidimicrobiales bacterium | reverse complement strand
GTCCGGGACCGCGGTGCGCGCGGCCTTGAGAACGTTGGCCGTACCGAGCACGTTCACCCGGGTGAACAGGCCGGGGTCGTTCCACGACTCGCCCACGTGGGTCATGGCCGCGAGGTGGTAGATCACCTCGGGCCGATGTTCGTCGAAGGTTCGGGTGACGACGTCGAGGTCGGTCACGTCGCAGTTTCGGTCGACGCCGATGACCTCGTCACCACAAGCGCGCAGGTGCTCGTCGAGATGTCGCCCCACGAAGCCCATTGATCCGGTGATCAGCGCCTTTGTCACTGCACGCCTCCCGCGCGTTCGTACGCGATCAGGTGCTGGGCCAGCGACGCATCCCAGGTGTAGCGTTCGGCCTGTTCGCGTGCACCGAGCGAGAGGCGCGCTCGATCGGCGTCGCCCAAGCGCGTCGCGGCGTCGATCGCCCGGGCCAACGCGTTGGCGTCACCGGCGCCGACGAGCGTGGCGCTCGTTCCGGCGACCTCGGCCATAACCGTGTCTGTAGAGGTCACTACCATGGCGCCACACGCTAGCGCCTCAAGCACCGGCAGGCCGAATCCCTCACCTCGCGAGGGATAGGCGACGACCTGGGCGTGGCGCAACAACGCCGGCAGTACCTCCTCGTCGACGAATCCCAAGCGTCGAATTCGCGCGGCCGAAGGGTGCGCCGCGAGGAGCGTCTCGAACTCCTGAACCGCCCAGCCCGGTTGGCCCGCGATCCACAATTCGATCGTCGAATCGCTGTCGGCCAGTTGCCCGAAGGCGGCCAGAAGAACGTCGAGACCCTTGCGGGGTTCGATCGTCCCGACGAACAAGACGTAGGGCACATCAAAGCGGTAGCCGTGCGCGGCGAAGCGAACTTTGTCGTCATCAGTGTCAGGACTGAACCGTGCGAGGTCGACGCCGTGGGGCGCGACGACGACCGGCGCGTGACTCGGGATGAACTCGTCGAGCTGGCGCGCGGTGACGTCACTCACGCAGATGAGGATTTCGGCGTGGCGTGCTGAATAGGCGATCGCGCGGCGAAAGAAGACGACCTTGGAGCGCTCGTGCCACTCGGGATTAGTGAAGAACGTGAGATCGTGAATCGTCACCACGGTCGGTGTCGTGCCACGACGGGGCATGGTGTAGTGCGGCGCGTGCCAGACCTGCGCTTGGCGAGCGGCCGCACTGGTTCCCAGTGACCACGCCTCGTAGAAGAGCCGCGGGGCCCGCGCGCTCGGTACGATCGGCGCGATCACGCTGTTGGGCGACATCGCTGCCCAACGGGCGACGTCGTCGCGTCGGGTAACCAACGTCGTCGTCACCCCGAGCGACGGTAGCCGCCGCGCCAGTTCGCCGATGTAGCGACCGGCGCCGGCGAGGCGCGCCGGGACCGCCGAGACGTCCAGGGCGACCTTCACTGCCAACCCGCCAGATGGTCGAGGGCGCAGTTGGCCCACGTCAGCTCACGCACCGAATCGCGCCGGCGCGCGACGGCGGCGGCGTCACTCGACTGGTCGAGAGCGAGAAGGAGACCGTTCGCGATGCTCGCCGTGTCGAGTGGGTCGACGAGCACGACTTCGGTGTTCGCTGCGACACTCGGCGTCGTCGTGCTGGCGACGACCCTCGCGCCCGCGTGCAGCGCTTCAACGGGCGTAAGACCCCACCCCTCGGCCCTGGGCACGTAGGCGACGACCGCGGCGTCGCGGTACAGACCCTTGAGCATGGACCGCTCGACGACGCCAAGCACGGTGGCGTCGTGCGTCGTGACGCCACCCCAACCGGGCGAACCCGCCACGACCAGTGGTCCGAGTTCAGCCCGGTCACGTCGGGCCGATTGATGCGCCTTGATCAAGGCACCAAGGTTCTTGCGTGGTTCGCGCGTGCCCGCGTAAAGCGTGAACGGGCCCGTCACGCCGTGAGCCGACAGGAGGGCCGCGACGGCACCGGTATCGGCTGACGGCGTCGCGTCGTCATCGACACCGAGACGCACGCGGTGCAGCCTCGACGACGAGAAGCCCTCCGCCACGAGGCGATCGGCGAGGTGGGGCGACGAAGTGAAGATGCGCACGTTCTCCCGTCGAGCCAGTAGCACCAGACGCGATTCGTGGAATCGGGCTCCCGCGTTCGTCGTCGCGTCGGGTTCGTCGCGCCACAACAGGTCGTGCATCGCGACCGAATGCACCGCCGTCGCCACGCCGCCGCCAAAAGGTCCCGCCATCGACGTCGCGTGCACGACACTCGAACGGCGCGGCACACCCAGGGCCCAAATGGGCCAGAGTCTCGTCAGCAGTCCCAGGGGAACCGGCGCCTTCACCAATTCGAGCGCGAGGGCCGCGGCTTCGGCGGGCACCGGACCTTGAGGGGCGAGACCCACCACCTCGAATGAATGGTCACCGAGCGACGCCAGACCACCCGCGAGACCCCGGACGTAGGTGCCGATGCCTCCGGGCTGGGCCCGGTAGAGCTGGTCGACGCTGAGCGTGATTGTGCGGGTCACGATTCCCAGCCTCGCACGACGTCGCGATAGAGCAGTGCGTACGCCCGCGCCGCGGTCATTGGGGAGAAGTCGGTGGCACGGGCCCTCCCCGCCGCGATCATGATCGCGCGACGAGCAGCACTGTCCCACACCTCACCCAGTGTCTCGAGGATCTCCTGATCGCTCGTGGCGAGCGCGGCCGCGCCATCGAGCAGTTCGCGATTGATCGACGTGGCGCGCGCGAGCGTGGGCACCTCAGCCCCGAGCGCGGCGATGGCGAACGAAGGGAAGCGAGCGCCGTCCGAGATATGCAGCACCACCCGAGCGCTCGCGAGGGCCTCACGAGCGTCGCGTCGCGGTCGTACCGTCACGTCCAGTGAGCTCGAGCGGATGCGCTGCGCTGAACGCGAACTCGTGAGTGCCACCAACTGGCCACCGCGGCTGTGCGCGAATCGAACCAGGTCGGGAGCGAGCGAGAGAAAACGCTCAATGAGACCCGTCACGTTGACCACGAGATCGATGCCGTCAACGGTGGGCGCGACCGTGGGCACCGCCGGAGGGACGACGACGACCTGATCGCGTGCGATCCCCAAGACCTCCAGCACCTCGTGGCTCGCGGTGCGACTCGACGCCGCGAGTACGGCGCCGTGGCCAACGGCGCGACGCAGTTGCGTGATCCGTTGGTGTATTCGCGTCTCGTCGCGCAAGGGGCGCAGGTCGTCGACCGAGATGATGAGCGGCGTGCGCTTGGTCGGAGGCGTGGCGACTCCGGCCAGGTGTACGACGTCCACGGGTGGCAACAGACCGTCGAGGGAGCGACCGAGACTCCGTCGCCACAGCGGCGACCACAGAACGCGCAGTGCAATCGGATACTCGTCCGCGCTCCGGCGTGCCGATTGGGTGTGGAATCGAAGCAGCTCGCAGGTGCCCAGGTCGCCCAGCGCGTCGGCCAGCTCGGTCATCGAATTGCCGAGTGATTCCAGTGATCCGTCGAGGTCCAGTCCGACGCGCAGTTTCGCGGGGCCGCTCACGAAGCGAGGGCTCGCTGACGCATCGCGCTCGTCCAGGCCGGCCACAACGTCACGGCCCAAGGACCGAATGGCTCGGTGCTCGTCGCCACGAGTCCGATCTGTTCTTCGGCGTTGAGCAACATCAACGCACCACTCTGTCCGAAGTGCCCGAAGCTCGACGACGGCCAGTCCCCCATCCAGTGCTCTTTGGCTCCTCGTAGTTCTGGACCAAGCCCCCACGGGCACGGAGAGAAACGTCCGAACCCCGGCACGACGCCGTCGAGGTCGCCGAGGTAGGGCGTGATTTGGCGGTCGCGCGTGTCCTTCGCGACGACGTCGGGACGCAACCACGCCACGGCCAGTTTCGTCATGTCGTCCGTGGAGCCGACGACACCGGACGCCGGTCGTCCCTC
>JADGOK010000166.1 GCA_017882985.1 Acidimicrobiales bacterium | reverse complement strand
GTCGGCGAATTCGTGGACCCAGTAGTTCGTTAGTCCGGTGAGGACGCGACCCTTCTCGGGTATTGGCTCATTCATCACCACGTCAAAAGCGCTCATCCGATCCGACGCCACCATCAAGAGATGATCGTCATCAATCTCGTAGAGGTCGCGCACCTTGCCCGAGTAGAGGTGGCGAAGGGCGAGCTCGCTCATGAACGCCACGTCAGAGCATCGAGAAATCGTCCACGATGAACAAGGAGGCGTTGCGGATCGAAGATCGTCGTCAACGACGCGTTGCTGAGCTTGACCGCGTCGTCGGCTTCGATCACGTCGCGAAAATTTCGACGCTCGTCAACTGCCTGGCGTGCCGCGTTCTGCACGACACGGTACGCGTCGTCGCGCGACATGCCCGATTCGATGAGTGCCAACAGCACCGAGTGGGAGAACACGAGACCAAGCGACCCTTCGGTCAGGTTCTCCAGAGCGCGTTCACGGTGCAGTACGAGTCCGTCGGCCAGTCCCGTGGCCTTGCGCAACATGTAGACGGTGAGCTGCAGCGCGTCGGGCAGGATGATGCGCTCCACGCTCGAGTGCGAGATGTCACGCTCGTGCCAGAGTGCCACGTCCTCGAGTCCCGCCTGGAGGTATCCGCGCAGCACCCGAGCGAGTCCGCAGAGTCGCTCCGAGAGCACGGGATTGCGCTTGTGCGGCATCGCCGACGATCCCTTTTGACCCTGAGCGAACGGCTCCTCGGCCTCAGCGACCTCGCTGCGAGCGAGGTGTCGGACCTCGAGCGCGAACTGCTCCATGGACGTGCCGAGTGCGGCACAGGCGTAGAGCACCTCGGCGTGGCGGTCACGGGCAATGACCTGGGTCGCGGGGACGGGAACGAGACCCAGGCGAGTGCAGACGTACGCCTCCACCTCGGGGTCGATGTTGGAGAACGTCCCGACGGCACCCGAGAGCTTGCCCACCGCAATGGACGTTCGCGCGCGCCGGGCTCGTTCGAGATCGCGCTGCACTTGGAGGGCGAAGAGGGAGAACTTTGCGCCGTAGGTCGTCGGCTCGGCGTGCATCCCGTGCGTTCTGCCGATGATGGGCCAATCGATCGTCTCGACTGCACGGCGCGTCAACGCGTCACGCAGCGCCGTCGCCTCGGTGATCACGATGTCCATCGCGAGCACGAGCGTGTGACAGAGGGCCGTGTCGACCACGTCCGACGAGGTCAGGCCGTAATGGATCCACGCCCCTTCGGGCATCCCGATCTTCGCTTGAACCACGTCGACAAAGGCGGCGGTGTCATGGTTCGTGACGAGTTCGCGCTCATCGACTGCAGCAACGAAGGCAGCGTCCACGACGGGCCGGCGAACGCGCAGTGCTTTCACGTCATCTTTCGGCAGCACGCCCCGCTCGGCGAGGCCCTCGGCGGCCAGAAGTTCGACCTCCAGCATCGTGTCGAACCGGTGCTCGTCACTGAAGAGCGCCGCGACGTCTCGGGGGGAGTATCGGGGGATCATCTGTCTCCTTTAGACCGCTTCGCGGGCGATATCGGTGCGCATGACCTTGCCCTCAAAGGTTATGAGTGAGGCTGCCTCATACGCGCGACGCCGCGCCTCGCCGATCGTCCCCGCGATACCGGTGACCGCCAACACCCGACCGCCCGCGGTCGTAAAGACGCCATGTTGGTCGCTCTTCGTGCCCGCGTGAAACACCAGCACGCCCTCGACGGGCTGCGCCAATTGTCCGTCCGCGCCGAGTCCGCCGATGCGGTCGCCGCGGCGTGGGTTCTCTGGGTAGCCGTGCGAAGCCAGCACGACGGTCACCGCGGCGCCCGACGTGGTGAAGGGCGCGTTCGAGAGCGTACCGTCGCCGACCGCCCTGAGGTGGTCGAAGAGATCGTCTTCGAACAACGGTACGAGCACCTCGGCCTCGGGATCGCCGAAGCGCACGTTGTACTCGAGCAACTTCGGACCGTTCGCGGTGAGCATCAGGCCCGCGTAGAGCACGCCGCGAAAGTCGATGTCGCGCCGACGCAACTCCTCCAACGTCGGCGTCACGATGCGCGCGCGCACGTCGTCAATTTGTTCGTCGCTCATTGACGCCAGCGGCGCGAACGCACCCATACCGCCGGTGTTGGCCCCAGCATTCCCGTCACCGACGCGCTTGTAGTCCTTGGCCGGCACCAGGGCGAGTGCTCTCGAGCCGTCACAGAGAAAGAGCAGCGAACACTCCTCACCACTGAGTCCCTCTTCGATGACGATGGTCGTGCCGGCGTCGCCGAAGGCGATGCCGCTGAGCTTCTCGCGCACGTCGTCGCAGGCCAGCTCGAAATCGTCCGTGACGAGGACTCCTTTGCCCGCGGCGAGTCCGTCGGTCTTTATGACGTAGGGCGGCTCCATCGTCGCTAAGAACGACAACGCACGCTGCTCGTCACTGAACGATCCATAAGCCGCCGTGGGCACGTTGGCCGCCGCGAGGAATTCCTTCATGAAGGCCTTCGAGCCCTCCAGGAGCGCTCCGCTCGCTCCGGGTCCGACAACGGTCTTGCCCTGGGCGCGCAGGAGGTCGGCGAGACCTTCGACGAGGGGCTGCTCGGGGCCGATGACGAAGAGTTCCGCGTCGAGGTGCGTCGCCGGCGTCGCCACGCAGTTGATGCCGTGGGCCGCGATGCCGTCACTGCCGGGCGTCACGACCACGTCGGCGCTCTTGGTGAGTCCCCACGCCAGCGCGTGCTCGCGTGCGCCTGATCCGACGACGACGACGCGCCTCACGACGGTCGAACGAACTGCTCTCGGCCCGGACCGACACCGACGACCGAAATCTTCACGCCGATGGTGTCCTCCAGGAACGTCACGTAATCCTTCGCCGCCTGAGGCAACTGTTCGTACTTCGTGAACGTCGTGAGGTCGCTCTGCCAACCCTTGAGAACTTCGTAGATCGGCGTGACCTCGTGGAGCACTGACTGGTGGTACGGGGGGTGGTCGTAGCGGACGCCGCCGGCCTCGTAGCCCACGCACACCATGATCTCATCGAGCGTGTCGAGGACGTCGAGCTTCGTCAGGGCGATCTCGGTCAGCGAATTCAGCCGCGCCGCTTGGCGCGCCATCACCGCGTCGAACCAGCCGACTCGACGGCGACGCCCGGTATTGGTTCCGAACTCGTGACCACGTTCGACGAGCAGTTCGGCCAGCTCCCCGTCGAGCTCGGTCGGGAACGGTCCGGCACCGACTCGGGTCACGTAGGCCTTGGCGATGCCGACGATCGAGTTCAGGTCGCGCGGACCAAGTCCCGATCCCGTGCACGCTCCCCCGGCGACGGGATTTGACGAGGTGACGAACGGGTAGGTCCCGTGGTCGAGATCGAGGAAAGTCGCCTGCGCGCCTTCGAGCAGGAGACGTTGGCCCTTGGCGAGGGCGTCGTGGGCAATGGTGACCGTGTCGCCGATCATCGGTGCCAGCCGGGGAGCGAGTTCGTCGAGATACTTCTCACCAATATCCTTGGCGTTCATCGGAAGACGGTTATAGATCTTGGTGAGAATGAGGTTCTTCTCGTGCAGCACGACGTCGAGCTTCTGGCGAAAAATCTTGGCGTCGAGCAGGTCCTGGACGCGAAGTCCGACCCGCGACGATTTGTCCGCGTAGGCGGGACCGATGCCCCGCTTGGTCGTGCCCAACGCGTTCTTGCCCAGGAACCGTTCCGTGAGCCGGTCGAGTTCCTGATGGTAGGGCATGATCAGATGCGCGTTACCCGAGACGACGAGGCGTGACACGTCGACGTTCTTGGCGCTGAGGCTATCGAGTTCGGCCAACAAGACGGCCGGGTCAACCACGACACCGTTGCCGATCACCGGGGTGATGTGCGCGTAGAGCACGCCCGAAGGAACGAGTTGGAGGGCGAAGGCCTCGCCGTTGACGACGATACGGTGGCCGGCGTTGTGACCGCCCTGGTAGCGAATGACCA
>JADGOK010000165.1 GCA_017882985.1 Acidimicrobiales bacterium | reverse complement strand
ACGGCGAAACCGGCAAGGAGCCGGGCGTCTATGCGACGAACACGGTGCTCATCCCGGGCGGATTCTTTGGAACGGGCTTCGGCGATTTCCTCAACGCAACGCAGCAGGGGGACGGCGGACTCTTCTCGAGCGGCGCTCTCGGAAACCCGAACATCAATCCGGAGCGTGAGAAGGAGTTCGAGGGCGGTGTCGACCTCGGCTTCCTCGATCAGAAGGTCGATCTTGGCTTGACGTACTACAAGAACAACTCGGTCGACGTCATATTGCCGCTGCCGATTCCGTATAGCTCAGGCTTTTCCACGCAGCTCAAGAACGGCGCGTCGCTCCGTAATATCGGCTATGAAATGTCTTTGAATGCTCGTCCGATCACGCGGCCGAACTTCTCATGGGACTTCGGTGTGCAGTGGGCGAGAAACACGACGAAGGTCGTGTCGCTCAGTGGTGCCGAGTTCGTCGAGAACGTCGCGCAGTTCGGCGGCACGTTTGCGGGAGCCACGGGCGCGGCGACGCTTGGCAGTGACATTGGGCTTCGCGGAAACGACTTCGTTCGTTGCGGTCGTGGTCTGATCGTCGACGGTGTCGACATCGACGCGACGTCGTGCCAGGGCGCAGCCAAGAACGCGCTCTACATCGACGCGACGGGCTTCCCGGTGTTCGATCCGACGGATCGCGTCATCTCTGATCCGGATCCGCACTGGACAGGCTCGATCCGCACGAGCTTCCACGTCGCCAAGTTCCAGTTCTCCGCACTCGTCGATCACAAGCAGGGCGGCGATGTGTGGAACGGTACGCGCGGCGCGCTCTACAACTTCGGCACGCACAAGGACACGGACATTCGTGGCCAGACGTTAACCTTCGGTACGGATTATCCCTATCTGACGGGACCCGTTGCTGGTCCTGGCGCCGGTACGCCGGTGGTCATCGATCAGAGCTGGTTCCAGGGCAACGGAAGCGGATTCGTCGGACCGTCCTCGCAGTTCATCGAAGACGGCACCTACACGAAGCTTCGCGAGATCTCCGTGGCGTACACGTTTGACGGGAAGTGGGTGCCGAACCTCATTGGCCTCACCTCGATCGATCTTCGCCTGGCGGGACGTAACCTGGCGACGTGGACGAAGTACAAGGGAATTGATCCCGAGACGAACCTCGCCGGCGCGGCATTCGCGGTGCAGGGCATCGACTACTTCAACAATCCGCAGACTCGGTCGATCGTTGTTTCGGTCGGCCTGAATCGCTAAGCGAAGGAGAATCCCAAGGTGAAAATGCAACTAAAGGGAGCGATCTGCGCGGCGGCGTTGGTAGTCGTCGCAGCGGGTTGCAATGATTTTCTGAAGGGTGGGGATCTTACGGTAGATCCGAACAACCCTCTGCAGGCTACTCCGAAGCAGTTCTACGGCTCGGTACAGTCGAATCTATGGCAACAGCAGACGGGCGATCTTGCCCGGCTGACCAGCATGTGGATGCAGCAGGTTGTCGGTGTTGCACGCCAGGCGGAGGGTACGTACACCTACGTCGGCGTGACGGAATCCTCGTTCGACGCGGAATTTGCGCGCGCGTATCAGGGCGGTGGAATCCTCGATCTGCGTAAGATCGACGCCACGTCGCTGGCGCTCGGGGACAGCATCTTCCTCGGCGTCAGCAAGATCATCGAAGCATGGATGATCGGCGTGAATGCTGACATCTGGGGCGATATTCCGTACAGCCAGGCGGATTCGTTCTTCGTCTATCCGCAGCCCGTGCTGGATCCGCAGCAGACCGTCTACGATACGATTCAGTCTCGACTGTCGCAGGCGATCGCGGAGCTGGAAAGTGGAATCGGCTCCGGTCCCGGAGGTGTCGATCTCGTGTACGGCGGCGACCCGGCCAAGTGGGCAGCCCTCGCGCACACCCTCAAGGCGCGCTTCTATCTCCACACGGCCGAGGTCATCGGCGCGACGGCGTACGCCAACGCGGTTACCGAGTCCAACTCCGGTATCTCAGACAACAGCGGCGACTACATCGCCAACTTCTCCGGCTCGCAGGCGGGTGAAAGCAACCCGTGGTGGCAGTTCCTCGATGCCAACGGCACCACCGGGCGAAATGGCGACATCATCGCGACAGGTTCGTTCCTCGAGAACCTGATGTCGAGCACGCACGATCCGCGTTTCTCGGATTTCTTCGATCCGGGCAGCGTGGATACGTACGACTTCAGTCCAGTTCGTGAGAACCCGATCTATCCGCAGCCTCTCGTGACGTTCAACGAAAATCTGCTGATCAGGGCGGAGGGCCAGCTCCAGACCGTTGGAGCCGGGCCGGCGCTCGTTTCGCTGAACGCGGAGCGCGCCGCGTGGGCAACCGCAACTCCATGGCACAGCGCATTTACGCTGGCGCCAGCGGGTTCGGCAACGCTCGCCACCATCATGAACGAGAAGTACATCGTCCTCTTCCAGAACATCGAGTCGTGGAACGATTACAAGCGCACGTGCTTCCCGCAGCTCACGCCGATCGGTGGCGGAATTGGCGGAGTCATCCCGGGCCGTCTCCTCTACCCCGTGGGTGAGCGTCAGACGAACACGAACGTCCCGCCGGTCAATGCACAGCCGGCTCGTAACTGGAACGATCCGAACTCCTGCTCGTTGGACTGAGCAGGTAGTCGGTAGCTGAAGCAGAAGGAGCAAGCGACCCGGTGAGCCTTGACGGCACACCGGGTCGTTTGTTTTCTTCGCCACTCTTGACGGTCCCACGCACCAGCCCCGTATATTCCTCTACCCACTGATTGAGGAAGTCATGCGCGCTAGGTACCTCGCTCCGGTCTTGTGCGTTTTGTGCGCCTGCTACGAGTCCGTTCCAATCGAGCTCGCACGCGTGCAGCCGGGCACCAAGATCCGCATCTCTCTGACCGACGCGGGAGCGGATAGCCTTGCTCGCTACCTCGGCCCTGGCGTCGAGACGATCGACGGCAAGCTCATCTCCACCTCGGATAGCGGCATCTCGCTCTCCGTCACCTCGGTGGCCATGCGCTCCGGTCAGGATCAGTTCTGGAAGGGCGAGACGGTCGTGATCCCCCGTTACTCGCTCGGAACCGTACTCGCGAGAAGGGTCAACAAGCCGAAGTCGCTGCTACTCGGCGGCGCATTCGTCGTTGCGCTGGCGACCCTCAAGCTCGCCGGCGTGGGCGGCGGGAATAGCGGCAGCCACAACAGCGGCGGTGGCGGCGGAACGAGGTAGGTAAGCCAGCCCCGAGCCCCTAGTAGAACGCCAGCGTCGCGCGCGTCAGGTTGTTCTCGATCGTCCACGTGAGCTGCATTCCGCCTGGCCGTACGGAGATCGTCTCGCTGTTGATTGCCCCCGACGTCCCCACGGCATGCGCCTGCAGCTGCAGCGTGCCCCCACCGCTCGTCATCGACTTGGAAAGGACGAAGTTCTCGTCCGCCGATGCCGTGACCTGCCCCACGCGTATCCGCTGACCATCGCGGATCACGTAGATGTCGACGTCCCCCCAGTGATGATTGACCACCTGAAGCGTCGATGCGTTGTCACTCGCCAGCTCGTCATTGATGTGGTGCTTCCCACATCCGGATACGACGACTGCCATCACGACTGCGGCTAACCAGTTCTTGAGCATGATCCCCTCCCTAGGGTCTTCGCCCGCCCGGTTTGCCTAATCACGCCCCCGGTCCGTCGTCCGTCAAGCCTTCTTTGCGCTGTCACGTTCCTGTCCCGTCCAGACCCCTCGCAAAGTCGTTTGGCCCTCTCATTATGATTCTGTCCTCACCGGTGTAATATTACGTCGCAGGTCGCGCTCGCTCAGCGCGTCTGTAACGTCTTAAGTGGTAAGCGCGTCTATGGATGCACCCGCAAAAGTGTCACTTTCTGCGCGTTTCGTGATACTAGGCGAGTACGCAGCACGTCTCCATTTACAGGCTCGGAGGTTTATGCGCACGACGCGGTGGAAGATCG
>JADGOK010000164.1 GCA_017882985.1 Acidimicrobiales bacterium | reverse complement strand
GCACGCGCATGCTCGGTTACGACGGCAAATGGGCGCTCACTCCCGACCAGGCGTTGGTACTCAACGAGGTGTACTCGCCAACCCAGGAACAGTTCGACAGGGCCTGGGACATCGTCGAGGCCTACCGGGTCGCGACGGAGGAGAACAACGCCGGCGCGGTGATGTTCGGCGACGAAATGATCGACGAAGCGAGTCGCAAGATGGCGACGAAGTTCGTCACCCGCGGCGAGCGCGCCGGGCTCAAGCGGAGCCAGGAATAATTCGGCTTAATAGGAATATGTCGCAGTAGGGTGGCCTCATGGCCACGGTGACGACGGACCCGACCAAACTGCGTAGCCGCGTGCGGGCCTCATTCTCTCCCTCGGAGTGGCGCACGATGTACTCGATGTTCGGCTTCATCGCGTTGTTGCACGTCGTCGGCTTCACGTTGCTGATCGTCGCTTCGAATCACAACTTCCACATCGGCAAGAACCAGATGCTCGGCGTCGGTACCGGCGTGCTCGCCTACACGCTCGGCATGCGCCACGCCTTTGACGCGGACCACATCGCGGCGATCGACAACACGACGCGCAAGTTCATGTCCGAGGGCAAGCGCCCGATGTCGGTCGGCTTCTTCTTCTCGCTCGGCCACTCGTCGGTCGTCTTCATGCTGACGCTGCTGCTGGGACTCGGCGCCCGCGCGCTCGGCAGCCAGGTGCGCAACACGAACTCCCCACTGCACCACTACGGGGGACTGATCGGCACGGTCGTCTCGGGGAGCTTCCTCTATCTGATCGCGACGCTCAACCTCGTGATCCTGGTCGGCATCGTCAAGCTCTTCGTCCAGATGCGCCAGGGTCGCTTCGATGACTCAGAACTCGAAAAGCACCTGAACGCCCGGGGCTTCATGATGCGGTTCTTCGGTCCGATCGCGAGGTCGATCGACAGGCCGTGGAAGATGTACCCACTGGGTTTCCTCTTCGGGCTCGGTTTTGACACCGCGACCGAAGTCGCCTTCCTGGTGCTCGCGGGTACGTCGGTCGCGGCCGGACTTCCCCTCTGGGCAATCCTCAGCCTGCCGATCCTCTTCGCCGCCGGGATGAGCCTGCTCGACACCATCGACGGATCGTTCATGAACTTCGCCTACGGCTGGGCGTTCTCCAAGCCCGTGCGAAAGGTCTATTACAACATCACCATCACGGGACTCAGTGTCTTCGTCGCCTTCTACATCGGCACGTTGGAGCTGCTGCAGGTGCTCGTCGGTCAGTTGAAGCTGCGGGGTGGTCTCTGGAACTACGCGGCCGCCTTCAACATCAACAAGGCCGGCTTCACGATCGTGGGGATGTTCGTGTTCATCTGGCTCGCGGCACTGCTCTACTGGCGCTACGGCCGGGTCGAGGAGCGCTGGGAGCGCGCGGCGATGAAGGCGCAGCAGGCCCGTGGCGAGCGGCCCGACCTTCATTCGGCGGGCATCACGCTCGGGGCGGTGCACAAGCCCTTCACGATCGACGAGGCGTAGGTCGTCGCAACATTCGTCGTTGAGATTCTCTTCAATTGAGAGCGTTTGGCCCGTCATTTCGACGGCCGGTTGGGCTTTCACGAGCAAGTCACGCGACGAACGCGCAGAATTCATCTGATGTTCAACCGCCGGACATCGTACGCCGAGCAATTCGCCCTCGTCGGCGCTAGCCTTCGCCTCGGACCTCCAAAATGGCGGTCCGAAACCCCCACGGGAGGTGGTTTTAGTGGTGTTAGGAAAAAGAGTCAGTGCGATATTGCTGGCCGGAGCGACGATGACCGGCATGGCGGCTGTGTCGATCTCAACGACGGCGCAGTCCGCGAGTGGCGCGTCGAACGTGAACTGGGCGAAGGTAACCCAACTCACCAAGACCGGGCCAAAGTCAATGACGGCCTTGATCGCCGCCGCGAAGAAGGAAGGCCACCTCAACGTGATTGCCTTGCCGACCAACTGGGCGAACTACGGCGCGATCATGAAGGGCTTCACCAAGAAGTACCACATCAAGATCAACTCGGCCAACCCCGAGGGCTCGAGTGCGCAAGAAGTGACCGCACTGCAGGTCGACAAGGGGCGCGCGAGTGCGCCGGACGTGATCGACGTGGGAACCAACTACGCCATCAACGCCCAGACCCTCGGACTGCTGGCCCCCTACAAGGTGTCGACGTGGAACCAGATCCCGAGCGCGCTGAAGCAAGCCAAGGGTTACTGGTTTGACGACTACGGCGGCTACGTGGCGATCGGCTGTGACTCGACGGCCGTGCCGACGTGTCCGACCTCGTTCACGCAATTGGCCACATTGGCAGTCAAGGGTTCCAAGTACACGGTTGGTCTGAATGACAGTCCGACGGCGTCCGCGTCAGCGCTCGCCGGCGTGATCGCGGCGGCCATTGCGTCAGGCGGATCGCTCAGCGATGTCTCTTCGGGCGTGACGTACTTCGCCAACTTGAACAAGGCCGGCACCTTCGTGCCGGGCAAGTCCGCGTTGTCGACGGTGCAGAACCACACGACGAACATCGTCATCTGGTGGGACTACCTCCAGGCGGGGGGCATCAGCGCGGCCGTGCCGGGTTGGAAGATCAACGTCCCCTCCGACGCAGGGTTGGGCGAGTACTACAGTCAGGCGATCGCCAAGGCTGCACCGGACCCCGCGGCGGCTCGTCTGTGGGAGGAGTACCTGTACTCGGTCGCTGGTCAGAACGGCTTCCTCGCAGGACTTGCTCGCCCGGTAGAACTGGCGTACATGCAGGCGCACGGTACGGCCAATAAGGCGTGGGTCGCCAAGTTGCCTGGTCTTCCCAAGGGAATGACGTTGCAGTACCCGACGGTCACCCAGATCACCAACGCCGCCACGGCCGTGAACAACACCTGGGCGACGCAGGTTGGCGGCTGATCCAACGGCTACGTTCAATCATTAATGCCTAACCATGTAACAGACGTCACCGACCCGGGTACTTCGCTGCCCGGGTCGGTGATGCCTGCCCCTCGACACGGTCCCACCCTGCGAAAACTTCGTCGCGCCGGCGTGCCCGCACTCGCGATGACGCCGTTCTTCCTCTACACCATCCTCGGCCTCGGCATTCCCACGATAACCGTCGTCGATCTCGCATTTCGCACGTCGTCGGGAAAGTTCACGCTCGCCAATTTGCACGCCGCGACGACGGGCGTGTACCGCCTCGGGTTCGAGAACAGCATCAAGATGGCGGTGCTCACCTCGGTCATTCCCGGGATTCTCGGCGTCATCCTCGCCTACGCGATCCAGACCGGACGCAGTGGCGTGATGCGTCGCCTCGTCGCGACGGCGTCGGGCGTGCTCGCCAACTTTGGCGGCGTAAACCTCACGTTCATGTTCCTCGCCGCCTACGGGTCCCAGGGCACCATCACGCTCTGGCTGCACGCCATCGGCATCAACCCCTACAGCCACGGACTGAGGCTCCAAACCTTCTGGGGCGTGTCGTTCGTCTACATGTACTTCCAGATCCCGCTGATGGTGTTGGTTATCACGCCGGCGCTGTCGGGTCTTCGCCCCTCGTGGCGAGAGGCCGCCCAGAACATGGGCGCCTCGAGTTGGCGCTACTGGCGCCACGTAGGTATTCCGGTCCTGCTGCCGTCGATCCTCGGCGGGATGCTCCTGCTCTTCGGTAGCTCCTTCGCCGCGTACGCGACGGCTGAGGCGCTCACGGGCGGGATCATTGCGTTGGCACCGATACAGATCGGCGACCTCGTGAACGGCAATGTCATCTCGGGCCAGCAGAACCTCGGCTACGCGATCGGCTTCGGGATGCTGGTGGTGCTCGCGGTGACGATGATCCTCTACGGTCTCGTTCGCAGGAGGGCGTCGAAATGGCTACGTTAGGCGCCGCCATGAGCACCGAATTCATGATGGAGGAGGCGCTCGGTCCCCAGGCCCCGGTCAACCGACGTCGTCCACGCTTTCGCACGTGGCGCCTCAT
>JADGOK010000163.1 GCA_017882985.1 Acidimicrobiales bacterium | reverse complement strand
AATTCGCGTAGAGCGGGAATCTCTGACGCCAGGTACGTCAGTCGAAGGAAGTCCAGGAATGAAACGGCCGGGGCGTTGATCAGGAGCGAATCGAACACCGGAAGATTTTCACGGATCCGCTCGTCTTGGAGAAACGACGTCGTCAGCAGCAACGAGAGGACCTGCTCCTCCGGGCTTTCGGACAAGACCATCAAACTCTTTCCGACCGTGTCACCGCCGCGACCGGTACCGCCGTAACCGTCGTCCATGATCACGCCGATGTTGGCGATGATGCGCGAGAAGAGCAGCGCCACGAGACGGGCACTTTCGATCTCCTCATCGTCCAACAATTCGACGACCGTCGCGTACGGAAGGGCCGCCCCACCTTGCATTTCTTCCAGTGCATCGAGGGTGGCCCTCGAAGAATCCTCAAATCCGTTGGCGCCGTTGACGGCGCTCTTTCCGTTGGTACTGAACAGTTCGATTTGGTGCTCGCCCAGTATCGAGAAGTCCCCGCGCAACAGATCGATGAGCAGGCGAGCGAACTCGACGTAGATGTCCGATCCCTTGCCCAGGCGTTTTCGTACTGAGGCCATTGAGGGAACGAGCTTCAAGTGACGAAAGAAGACCTCGTCCAGGATGTCGCGCTCGCCCGGCGTACCGTCCTCGGTAGTTCCGTTGTCCGTGGCCCTGCGAATCTCTCCGAGCCGTTCGTCCCAACGACTCGCGATCTTCACGAGGTAGTCACGTATCAGGCTGGGTTCAACGGACAAACCCTCCCACCAGAGCCGCCACGCCAACTCGTCCAACTGCTTGGTGCCGGTCTTCAGTTGAGCGATTCGCACCATCCGCTCGGCCGTTCCGGGCGGGTAGATCGTCTTCGGACTCCCTGGTCCGCCGGGCCCGTTGATGGGAAGGCTGATCAATCGTCGCTGGTAGAGGCGTACGAGTTGGTCCCGGGTCAACTCATATCCCGCGAACTTCAAGTACCCAAGTACGTTACGGGCCGTCTCTTGAGGGACCGTCTCGGTGTTCCGACTCACTGTAAAACTCTACTGACGTCGCTTGAAGAATTGGGGGATTCAAAGGAGAATGACCTCCGCCGAACGGAGAAATGGCCGGACATCGCCGCCAAAGCGAAGGAACGTTCCTCTTGTGATCGCCCCAGTGACGCGCGTTGCTCTCTCGCCCCCGATCCCACTCGCAGCCGAATCGAAGATTGTTCGGCGCTCGCGAACTGTGGAGAAGGGACGGGACGCTCCTTTGCTTCGCTCTTCAATTCTTCCACGACCCACGGACCAGGAAGGTCGCGACCATCTCGGTAAGGTCGTTACCAATGACTGTTGACGCGAAGAGGGGTCGTTGACCGGTGGCCACGGTGTCGCGGCGACGCGCGAGTGCGAACCAGCAGCCCGACGTCGTGGGCCAGGTCGATTCGGTTCGTCACATTCCAACGCCGGCGCTCCTCTGTGATCTGGACCTGCTCGAGGGCAACATCGCGCGCATGGCGGCGTTGACCACGTCCGCCGGCATTGGACTTCGGCCCCACGCCAAGTCGCACAAGTCCGCGACCATTGCCCGACTCCAACTCGACGCCGGCGCCGTTGGAATGGCCTGCGCCAAACTCTCGGAAGCCGAAGCCATCGTCGATCAGCTACGCACCGACGGGTACCCGCGACGTGTCTCGACCCTCCTCACTTCACCGCTCGCCAGTGCTGACGCCGCAGCGAGAGCACTGGCGCTCGCGGCGCGGTGCGACCTCTTCGTCGTCGTCGACCATCCCGACGGCGTGGACGAACTCGCCAGGGCCGCGTCCACGAGTGACGCGCGACTCTCACTGCTCTGTGACGTCGACGTCGGACTGAGCCGTACTGGCGTCGTTGGTCCCGACGCCGCCCTCAGCGTCGTCGATCGGATCGCGGAGCATTCCACATTGACGTTCGCCGGCGTCCAGGGGTACGGCGGCCACCTCCAGCACATCGCCGGCCGCGAACAGCGCCGCGCAGCAACTGCAGCGTCGACTCGCCAACTCGAAACCGTCATCGACGCCTTGGAGTCGCACGGTCACGCCGTCTCGATGCGAACCGGTGGTGGAACGGGAACGGCCAACATCGACATCGATCTCGGCGTACTCAACGAACTCCAAACCGGTAGTTACGTCTTCATGGACCGCGAGTACCGCGACGCGCTGGGCGACGATCCCGAGGGGCAGTATCGTCACAGCCTCACGATCGCCACGACGGTCATCTCGGCGAATCACGAAGACTTCGTGACCGTTGACGCCGGACTAAAAGCGATGGCAACCGACGCCGGAGCCCCGCTCGTCGTCGGACACGAAGCAACGTCGACGTACCACTTCTTCGGCGACGAGCAGGGCATGATCACCAACAGCGAGGCCCACCCGTTCCGTCGGGGCGATCGCGTGGCACTCATCCCGCCGCACTGTGACCCCACCGTCGACCGCTACGACGTTCTCTGGTTCGTGCGCCATGACGTGGTCGAGCAAGTCGTGCAGATCACCGCTCGGGGCTGTTCGCAGTAGTTGGAGCCACTGAACGCGTCAACGACAACACGCCGGACTTACTCTTGAATGATCTCGAAGGCTCGTAGGCCGCGAATCCTCTCCTGTCGACGACCACGCAGGCGACGTTCGGAGAGTTGGGCGAGTTCGACGTAGTTCTTCATGATCGCCCGGTGCACCCGCTCAACGGTGACGAAGGGATTGTCGTCCTCGGGTATGACTTCGTCGATCAATCCCAAATCGAGCTGGTCCTTCGCCGTTGAGCGCATGGTGGCGAGCGTGGTGCGGATCTCGTCGCGCGTCGGGTTCGGCGTCTTATAGAGAATCGACGCCGCTGATCGCGGCTCGGCGACGTAGGCCATGGCCTTTTCCAGCATGATCACGTGGTCGGCCATTGGCGTCGTCGCGAGACCACCGCCGCTGCCGAGGGCCCCGGCGACCAGCGAGATCACGGGTTCGGAGTAGTCGATGCCCTTCAGGATCGAGCGCGCGATAGCCCTCGACTGACCGCGGCGTTCACTCTCCAACGTCGGTTTGGCTCCGAGGGTGTCGGTGACGAAGAGCGCCGGGAGATGGAGTCGCTCGCCCATCTCGAGCATCCGCTCCATGAAGGCGAAGTCCTCGGGCGCGGGATTCGACGGGCGCTTGATGATCGCGTCGCCGATGCGCTGATACGACGGCTGGGTCCCGACGATCACGAAGGGCTGCTGGCCGATCTTGGCAAACGCGCCGACGATGGCCGGGTACCGCTTGTAGTCGGTTTCCTGGACGTAGTTGTAGACCGCGATGGCGTCGGTGAAGCCGTAACGGACGATGAACTCGAGGTCGATTCGGTTCGCGTCGGTCATGAGGTCCTGGTACTGCTCGACGAGCGCGTCCGAATCGTTGAGGGCTCCCGCGGACCGCGCGGCGGCGGGGTGCAATGGTGTTGCGGTGTCGGCGTCGTCGAAACGAGGACCGCGAATGCCGACGGTTTCGAAACTGAAGACCCGTCGTTGGCCCGGGACGGTGACGTTGCGAATCATTGGCAAGGTCTCTTCGTTGAGTGCATGATGACGGTCCGGGAGGGTGGTCGAGGTCAGGACTTCTCCCAAATACCAGACCAGTTCGTTCACGTCGGACAACACGACGTCGATGTTGCGATCGAGGAGGTTCGCCTCAGCACTCTGGGAATCCGTGGGTACCGAGAAACCCTCGAACGCTTCAATGACGTTGGGGCCCGCGAAACCGAAATTCGTTCCCGAGGTCGCGAGGATCATGTCCGCGTTGGGCACCGCGCTCGCCGACACACCGCCCCACACGTTGCCGAGCAGCACGGCAACCTGGGGCAACGCGACCTTCTCCTTGTAGAGACGGATGGCTTCGACCATGCGGGTCATCTGGGTCAGTCCAGCGAAGTTCTCGTGCTGGCGAACACCACTGGACGCGTAGACGCTCACGAACGGGAGTTTCTTGCTGATCGC